>JAGMEZ010000533.1 GCA_023127905.1 Caldifarciminota bacterium | reverse complement strand
ATAATAGGTATGGACCCAAGTGGAACGGGACCTAAAGGGAATGGTCGTACTACGACAAATCTCTGGGCTGGTGTTCGTATCCACAATATACCGGCAGAGATCTCATCGATAGCTTTTGACAATTACATTGTTGAGAATCTCATATCGGCGAATTATGCAGAAGGTGTTGCTGTAATTGGTCCCCAAATTCCTGGCGATGTATATGGAAACTATATTATTGGTAATTATATTGGCACCGATATTACAGGAATGGTTGATCAGGGTAATATTCATGAGGGTGTATGTCTGTGTGAAGGCACCCATGATAATGTTGTGGATGGTAACCTTATCTCCGGAAACGACTACGACGGGGTAGGTATACAGGGATTCAACAATGAACCCTATCCTGCTCCTCCTATCCAGACCCAGTTTAATTCGATCATTGATAATATCATTGGACTGGATATAAATCTAGCTCCACTACCCAACACTTACCATGGTGTAGCTGTCGGTGAGTATGGACCCACCCAATGGGGTTGTGCTGATTTAAACTGGATTGGTCCAAACAACATAATCGCCTATAATGGAGGGGACGGAGTCGCTGTATGGGAGGACTATATCAACAGTTTCAATGCTGACGGAAATCAGATTTCTCAGAATTCAATTTATGACAACAATGGACTGGGAATAGACCTGCAAAATAACGGTGTAACCTTCAATGACCCTGCTGATCCTGATTCTGGGCCAAACCAGGAGCTAAACTTCCCTATTATATTGAGCGCTAATTACGATGCTGTCTCTGGACAAACAGCAATTGCAGGCACGCTAAACATAGATACACCAACTAATCAGGCAACTGTCGAAGTGTTTTTTGCAATACCTGACCCAACAAACTATGGTGAAGGAGCAATATATCTGGGTGCCACAACCCCGGATGCAGCGGGTAACTGGAATATCACGGTCTTAGGTCTTGTGAACGGTGACTTCATAACAGCCACAACAACAGATATGTATTTTAACACCTCTGAATTTTGTACAAATTTTATCGCAGCTGTGGAAGTGGAAGAGGAGCGTTCCACAGGAAAACAGTTGAGATATGAACTCAAACAGAACCACCCAAATCCATTCTTTCAATCGTCCGTTATTAGTTACCAATTACCTGTGAAAAGCAAAGTGAGCTTAAGGATTTTCGACGTAACAGGTAGACATATTCGAACTCTTGTGACTGGTGACGTATGCCCTGGCACTCATACTGCCGTGTGGGATGGGAGAAACGAAAGCGGAATGAAGGTTTCTCCAGGTGTTTATTTCTACAAATTGGAGACAAAGAATTTCACAGCCACAAAGAAACTGATACTAACAAAGTAACAATCATATTATAAAAGGGAGGGTTCCATTCTTACCCTCCCTTCTTCTTTTTGCAAGCAGATTTACAATAATAAGCTAACTATAAACCGGTCAAAATATTGTAGGTGTAGATATTAAGTTAATATCCGTCCAGAAATTTGCATAAATGGACAATAGGGAGAAAGAATATGAAAACTAAAAAAATTGCCATTGTCTCGGATATACATGCAAACATTTATGCACTAAACATCTTTTTGAAATACTTAAAAAATAATTTTCAAGTTTCAGACATATTAAATCTTGGTGATTTTTTACAGCTCGGACCTCATCCAAAAGAAGTCACTGAAATTATTTTAAAAGATAAACGATTCATAAATATCCTTGGTAACAATGAGATATCATTACTAAAAAGAAATCCATCTGCCTTTCCGGAAGATGAATACGCGCATCAGGACTGGACAATAGAACAACTTGGACCGGAGATAGTTAGTAAACTTGGTCAACTTTCTAAATCAAACATTTTAACCATAAACAAAAAGAAAATATATATGATTCACTCCCGTCCTTATAGTACAACTGCAATGCCATTATTATATGGGGGGAAATCCCTAAATGATTTCATAAAGGATTACGATGGGATAGCAGTTGATTACATTCTTTTTGGACATACTCACGTACAAGCTTTAATTCGATATCGAGGAAATAAGACATTTATAAATCCAGGTTCACTTGGTTGTTCAAAGGAATCAACGGTATCATTTTGTTTAGCTGAAATTGATTCAGAAACCATAAATTTTACTTTTAAGAAAATTCGTTATGATAATTCAAAACTGAAGGATGATTTCATTAAGTTAGGAGTACCAGCAGCAGAACGAATACTAAAGGTTTTTTATGAAATAGAGATGTGAAAAAAGTATATATCTTCTAATACCCTCCCCTTTATTATCTTGAAATGAAATAAATTTTATACTTATCCACTTGACTCACAATTTTAATAATTTAGGATTTAGCTGGGTGTCATTGTGACCCCACCAAATTGGGTGAAGCAATCTCAAAGTCCACAATTTATTGACGATTAGAATTTGTAGTTAAAAAAGCATGTTGACAAACGAAGTTAAAAGTAGTAAAATCCCAAAAAAGAGCAACATCCTTGGTGTAAAATATTAGGAGTGATGCATTAATGTTCATCTAAATAAGTAAGATATTCGTATTATTCGGTGTTTCGGGAATGAAAAGCTTATTAAGGATAACTATTCTCATAATCGCATGTATTTTAATATCAGGATGCCCTAAAAACGACATCGATGGGCAAGAAAATGGAAGGGATTATCGTCAGGATATGAGGAATTTTATCCAGGGAATCAGCGGATATGCAAAGGGAATCAGTTCCAACTTTACCATCATTCCTCAAAATGGTCAGGAATTACTGACTGAAAATGGAGAAGAAACTGGTAATCCTGACCTGGAATATATCAATTCAATTGATGGCGTCGGAAGGGAGGATCTTTTCTATGGGTATGATAACGACAATGAACTTACCCCGCTATCAGAACGTGACTACATGATTGCTTTCCTGGATATTGCTAAGAATAATGGCGTTGAAGTTCTGGTTACAGACTATTGTTGGACTCAGTCCTACGTTGACGATTCCTATGAATATAATGTTACCAAAGGCTACATATCATTTGCTGCATATCACAGGGATTTAGATAATATCCCTTCATATCCAGTATATCCATACAATGTGAATACATCAAATATCTCTCACCTTTCAGAAACAAAAAACTTTCTGTATCTAATCAATCCAGGTGAATTTACCGATAAAGACAGTTTCCTGAGCGCATTGAATAAAACAGACTATGATATACTAATTATTGACTTATTCTATGATGATAACGAACTTACCCCAGCAGAACTAGCCTCTCTAAAGCTCAAAAACAATGGCAGTACCCGACTGGTAATTGCGTATATGAGCATAGGAGAGGCTGAAGACTACCGGTATTACTGGCAAACTGGATGGGAAACCAATCCACCTGAATGGCTTGGAGAAGAAAATCCAGATTGGCCTGGCAACTACAAGGTCCGTTACTGGTTCTCTGATTGGCAGGATATTATCTATGGGAATGATGATTCTTATCTAAAGAAAATCCTTAATGCAGGATTCGATGGAGTCTATCTCGATATCATTGATGCTTTCGAATACTTTGAGACGCAATAAATCAGGTGTACATGTATTATACGAAAATAAAAAATAAAATATATTAAAAGGAGGTGTTACTATGTTACGGTATACCATTTTTATCTGTATTGCATTTCTGTTTATTTCTTCCCTTTCAGTGCAATGTGAGGGAAAGGGAAAATGGGGAGTTGAAGCATCTACAGAAATTAATGACTTTGCATTCATAAAGAGTTTTTCCTTGAAGAATGAACTGCTCTTTAGATTGCAATACGATTGGACAGAATATTTTCAGGATAAAGAAAAAGGGAGCATTGAAAGCATATATCCCGATACTACCTACGAAGAGGAATATTCACAAGACTATGATTACTCTTACGGAACCTTGTCACTTGAGGTAGGTTACAGAAAATTTTTGGGTTCAGGTAAAGGGTTATCTCCACATATAGGATTTGCTTTTAGAGTATCCCCAGGACGACAAAAAAACCTATCTTATAATTATACAGAAGACACCTTAACATACCACGGGGAGACTAAACGTTCATGGTACAATCTCAGCGCATTGATAAATGTTGGATGCAGATATCTCTTCAATAAACACTTCGCTGTAAGTTTACATGCCGATATTGTTTCATATGTGTGGAATAAAGAATATTACAAATCCACAACTACATACGCAAACGGAAGAGAAAGAAATGAAGAGTATACAGATAGATCTCGATATTTACAGAATAAATTTTATCCTCATCTATATGTGCAATACTATTTTTAGGAAATAAAAAAGAAATAAGAGGTTTAGAGTACTACAAACTCTATCCTCCCTTTGATGATTTTGACGGGAATCCCCGGCCCCACGATGTACGATACGACATTGGTGCATTCGAACACTCTGGGAATTAACAAATGGAAGTATTAAAGCAGAAGTTGAAAACTATTTCCGGGGGAAGGATCCTGGATGTCGGAACAGGAACAGGAAAATTCATTCCAATAATCACGGAGGGCTTTAAGGATTATACACAGATAATCGGAATTGATAATGATGAAAGAGCTCTTCAAACAGCACAGGAACAATATGGTCAGGAAAATATTCAATTTATTAAAATGGATGCAGAAAACATTACATTTCCAAATGAGAGTTTTGATACAGTATGCATTTCCAATACATTACACCATTTAGGAAACGTAAATAGAACATTACAGGAAACAAAACGGGTGATGAAATCCCATGGATACTTTTTACTTAATGAAATAATCTGTGATACTCACAAACAGGCACAATTGACACATATATTTTACCACCATCTGGTATCAGACATAGATACATTGATTGGAATAAGACATAATAAAACATTTAAAAGACAGGAAATTATTAACAGTGTCCGTAATACAGGTATTGAAATCACGGATATGATTGAATATGTTGAGAACAAGGATACAGTAAAAAATATGGATGAATTAGATACAGTCGCTTTAGCATTGGATAATCAAATTGAGAAATTAAAAGGATTACCTGAATATGAAACATTTAAGCAGAGGGGAGAGCATTTTAAAAGAAGATTGTATGATACAGGAATATTGAGAGCAACGCAATTGATAATAATGGGAAGAAAGTAACATAAAATTGCAAATATAAAATCCCTGATACTTAACTGAGAACAGGTATTGTGAAAAATATTATGAATGAATATGAAAATCGAGTCAAACTCTACCCCCTTTGAAAAAGGGGGGATAGGGGGGATTTATTATAGGAATATTCTTTATACCGAAAATAAAAAAGAGAGGAAAATATGGAAATAAAACCATTAGACAATGATACAATATTTGCCGAGGTATGCTGTATAGGTGGCAATCGTAATTTAGATATGAAGTCAGAACTCACAGAACAAGAACGGACTGCACTCCGCTCTGTTCAAATAAAGCTGGAGTGGCTGAAAAAAATGATCCCCAAAGGACTTTCTGCTAAAATCGCCTATGAAGGAGAAGAAGCAGTTGGGTTCATAGAATATATGCCAATCGAGCACTCCAACTTCCATAAGGGTAAAGACCTTTACATTATCAACTGTATGATTGCTCCACATACTCCACCGTGGGAAGAACCACAAGAGCAGAGAATTCCTGGATGCGGTAGCGCATTGGTTCAAGCGATGATAGAAAACGTGAAAGACAAATGCAAGGGGATTGTAACACCTTTTGGGTTTGCCTATACGGAGGATATGAAAGATTTCTTTAATAAATTTGGGTTTGAGGAGTTCGAGAACGAAGGACTGAAAATGCTTATAAAAAGGTTTGAACCTGTGGAGATTCCTTCACCCATTCGTTATGAGCAGAAATATCAATTCAGGCAGGTTCCTGGCAAAGTAGTGATTGATATCTTCTGGTCCTCAAAGTGTCCAGCAGATCCTTATACACTTCTCAACCTGAGAGATGTATGCAAGGAGTTTGGCGAGGGAGTTGTCATTAATGGGTTCTGTGTTGATGATCGTGAGACATTGGTAAAATATGGGATAGAAAGCGGTACATATGTTAACGGTAAGTTTCCATGGAGCACCTACGGACCTTTAGAAAAAAAAGAAATTCGGGAGGTATTAACAAATACACTAAAAGCAAATAATTCAAAATGAAAAATGAATGGGGAGAAAAGATATTTTTTCGAAAGAATTCAAGTAGTATAGAATACGAACCAACTAAATCAATTTCAGATGCTTTTTTTCTTTTTCTAATCAGTTGGATTTTAGTAATTACTGTCGGCTCGATAACCCAACTTAAATCTATATTTTTAGGTATATTCATTACCGAGATATTTTTAATATTATTACCCGCTCTTTTATTTGTAAAACTTAAGAGGGTTGACATAAAAGAATCTTTTAGATTCAGAAAAATATCTTTCTCCCTGGCATTAAGGAGTGCTATTCTGGGTGTATTGTCATGGGGGTTGGTGGTTGTAATTGATGCTTTAGTGTCGGGATTACTGGAAAGAATATTTGGGGAAAATCCAGCAGTATGCTTTTTCTTAAAGATATTACCAAAAACTTTTTCTGAGCTTCCAGTTTTTCTCATTCTCTTCGCCTTGCTTCCCGGCTTATGTGAAG
>JAGMEZ010000532.1 GCA_023127905.1 Caldifarciminota bacterium | reverse complement strand
TATACCATCACAAGGTAAATTACAACTTGCTACCAGTATAACCTACAGGGTTGAGTACAGAAATGATCAGAGCCCATCAACTATTCCAACCCTGAGACAGAAAGAGCTCTTTGGCGAGATAGTAAAAGCGATGGTCGTAAACCCAGAGGATGTTTCTTCCTTTGCACCAGATATTGGCATTCGCTGGTCTCCAGCCCTTGTTCCCCCTGGTTACTATGAATATGTCATTATCAGCGAATCACCGATGGATACAGTATTTGAGCGGTTTGCAGACTGGAAGACTAGGAAAGGTATACCAGCAACCGTTGTGACTGTCTCCTGGATTAACAGCACATATACCGGTTATGACCTTCAGGAGGAGATACGGAACTTTATCATTGATGCCTATAATAGCTGGGGAACCATCTATATACTATTAGGTGGTTCAGGCGACCAGAAGACAGGTGGACAGAATATTGTCCCGGCGCGCAGGACATGGCATAGGACATGCGGTGTGGGATACTATCCTGACGAAAATTGGATACCAAATGATTTATACTACTCCGACCTGGATGGCAACTGGGATGCAGATGGTGACAATACCTATGGGGAAATTCCCGATGATGTTGATATGTATGCCGACGTTTATGTTGGGAGAGCTTCCGTTTACAGTGTATCAATGGCGCAAAATTTTGTTTATAAGGTTCTTACTTACGAAAAGAATCCACCAACAGGTTACATTAAGAAAAATCTGCTCCCCACAGCTATACTCTGGTCAAGCTATGAAGAACGGTTTATGCAGAACAAAATTGCCGATATAACCCCAGCTGGATGGTTTGACGCAAAGTTATACGAAAGAGAAGGAACCTTGTCAAGAGTGGGTATGATTGATTCGATGAATGTCGGTTATGGTATGGGTCACTGGGTAGGCCATGGCAATGAGAATGGAATGTATATGGGTTCACCCTATTTAACATCGGGAGATGCCGATGCTCTGGTGAATGGAGATAAAGTAGGCATTGCAAATTCCATAGCCTGTTTTACTGGAGCCTGGGATGAAACCCCTGGTGGCGACTGCTTCGCCGAGCATCTGGTAAATCGTGTAGGTGGTGGACTGCTTGCAGCAATGATGAACTCCCGTTATGGTTGGGGTGCCTATGTAGGAGGATATGTGCCAGGTCCATCTGAACGTCTCGATACGACATTCTATTACAATGTTTTCATATCCAATATCTATCATCTTGGTGAAGCTCATGCAGTGGCAAAGGATGCCTGGGTACCTTATGCAGATATGGGTAACCAGTATGATTTTACACGCTGGTGTATCTATGAACTGAATCTACTTGGTTGTCCAGAAATACCCATCTGGACAGATGAACCTGCCTCCCTTATTGTAACTCATGATGCCACAGTCAGTGGTCCTGTAAGTTTTTCTGTCAGTGTTTCTGATGATAGTAAAGCTCCTGTAAGTAATGCTCTTGTTTGTCTCTGGTGCAAATTGGAGAATACCATGTGGGAACGTGGGTATACAGATGCATCTGGAAATGTTTCAATTCTGGTAAACCCCACTATGGATAGCGATACAATGTGGGTGACGGTGACGAAACATAATTATATTCCTTACGAAGGTTATGCAACTGTTACAGAAGTATCTATAAATCTTACAGAGTTTAGTGCTAATGCTTTTATAGGTAATGTGAAGATTAACTGGCGCACAGAGAATGAGAGTGATAATGTTTGCTGGATAATAGAGAGAGCATATAGTGAAGATATTAATTGGGAGCAGATAGGAACAGTTCCTGGACAGGGGACGAAACCGAACCCTACAGAGTATTTATTTATAGATGCGGGAATAGAGCAAGATGGCAAATATTTTTACCGCTTGATAAGTGTAGATAGTGATGGAAAAAAGTTAACATTCGGACCTGTATCGGAAATGGTTCGAGGTAATGTTCCCTGTGTTACTGCATTACATGATATCTTCCCAAATCCCTGCTTAGGCAAGTTATCTGTTTTCTATAACATACCAAAGCGCTCGTTTGTGAAATTGTGCATTTACAATAGTGTTGGTCAAGTGGTGAGAGCTTTAGTAAATGGAAAACTTGAACCTGGTTACCATAGTGTTACATGGGATGGAAAGAATGATAGGGGAGCTGAAGTTGGGAATGGAATTTACTTTTTAAGAATGAATGCTGAGAATTTTAAAATTATAAAAAAGATATTATTGGTCAAATAGGGAAAATTTAAATTCTATATTTATGAAAATCTGTGTTCATCTGTGGCAATACACTTTAAAGTGAAATTTTTGCATAACAAAGTGCAAATTTTGCACTTTCCCAAATCCTTATATTATATAGACTTAAGCGAGTTATTTTAATAGAATGCAAATTTTACTTACTATCAGAAAAAACGAAAAATAAAAATGTTTGTAACTTATTAATAAATAAATACTTATTTTTATTTAATTTCTGGCACATTTCTTGCACTTTAATTAATTGATTGTTTATTTTTAAAAATAGTATAGTGAGGAGGTATAATGAGAAACGAAAGTGAACGAGTATATAAAGAAGAAATGAAAGGATGGGTGAAGATGAAACGAATAATAATAATAATACTTACATACCTTATTATTGCACTTTCTCTTTATTCGGCTGATAACACAATAACCGAAAAAAGTATGGTTGCAACTGTGCATCATCTCCAAGCAGAAAGGATTCCAGGTCTTCAATTAGAAGTCCTCTACGCTGGCAACAATCTGCCATCACCGTTCGTTGACCCGGAAAACTTGCCTTGGAGTTCAGCTTCTAATGCCTCATCAGGTAATCCTGGAAATGCTGACAGGGACATCCATATAGCTCATGGTTCAGACGGCAGTATCTGGCTCTCTTGGGATGCAAATGTAACCAACTATCAGCATCGCCATCATAAATCTGACGATGATGGACTGAGTTGGGATGTGAGATATTATGGACATGGAAGTTTTAATTTTCAATATTCTTGTATAACTATGAACGAAGCAGGATATCTTCGCTTATGGACAACTATTAATGGTGGGTCGTACAACAATGATATTTGTTGGTTAGAATCCATGGATGGTTGGCCCAATGAAATAGACAGTCTTGATGGGTGGTATATTTTTACAAGTGGGACACCATATCAT
>JAGMEZ010000531.1 GCA_023127905.1 Caldifarciminota bacterium | reverse complement strand
TCATAAGAAAGGATTCCCCAATCTGGTTGTGCACAAACTGCTATTCCTGTTATGAAAGATGTCCACAAGATGTTCGCCCAGTCGAAGTCATAATAACGCTTAAGAATATTGCCGTGGAAGAGGGAAAAGCACCGGAAACAATTTCTCGTTTCTCGGAGGCAGTCGAAAAAACTGGCGAAAGCGTTGTCCACACGACTACTGTTGACAGACGAAGGGAAGCGTTAGGTCTTAAAAAATTAAAGAAACCACCGGTGGAAGAATTGAAGAAATTATTGGAGACTGATTAAATGAAGGTTATCCCTTTCTGGGGATGTATGATCCCCCTGAAATATCCGCAAATGGAACTTGCAATACGAAAAACAATGCCAAATCTTGGAATAGAACTCGTTGATATTGAAGGTTTCACCTGTTGTCCCGATCCTATATACTTCAAGGCAAAAGATATGAGGAAATGGCTCGTCATCGCTGCGCGGAATCTTGCTGTTGCAGAAGAAAAAGAACTTGATATTGTAACCGTTTGCAGCGGGTGTACAGCAACACTCAAAGAAGCATCATACCTGCTCAATGAAGATGAAAAATTAAAGAAAGATATTAACAAGGAATTAAAAAAGATCGGAAGGGAATATAAGGGAATTGTTAAGGTAAAACATGCTATCCAATTAATCAGGGATGATATAGGTTTGGAAGCTGTGGAAAAATCGGTGAAACGACACCTTAAAAATCTAAATGTAGCAATCCACTACGGTTGTCACTTGCTAAAACCCAGTCAAATTATGGGAGTGGACGATGCAGATTATCCAAGTATACTTGAAAATTTTACTTCAATCCTTGGCGCAACACCTATAAGTCATCAAAAAAAACTGCTCTGCTGTGGAAAAGGATGTCTTGATAGCGAGATACCGATGAATATGGTTTACGACATCTTCTCTTCTATCGAGGATGCAAAAGGAGATTGTATGGGACTCATCTGCCCTACTTGTTTCTCATCATTTGATCTTGGACAGGTTATGATAGCGAGAACAAAAGGTAAGGAATTCAACATACCAGTTATCTATTTCTTCCAACTGCTTGGACTTGCACAGGGATATACACCTGAAGAAGTAGGACTTCATATGCACAGGGTAAAGGTTGATGCGTTAATGGAGAAGATACGAACAAACAAAGTATTATTATGAAAATGGAGAATAAGAAAATCAAAAAGGAGTCTGTCAGTGTGAATTACCCAACTTCCCAATTTCTTAATTCCTGTTTTCAGGAGAGGGGGTGAAAT
>JAGMEZ010000530.1 GCA_023127905.1 Caldifarciminota bacterium | reverse complement strand
TGAAGGTCCTGAGTGGCAGCGGTGGAGTTACATTCATCAATTATTTAAAACCTGTGAGTTTATAAAGGGAATGCAAGTTTCAGATTCTGCTTCACCAGATTTTGGCGGGATGATAGAAGGTGAGAATGCGATGAATGTTATAGAGACGGATAATACACAGGAAGCAATCTGGGTCTGGTCAAGATACAGGGAGCTTACAGGTGATACAACGTATGATATCAATATACGAAGGGCATGGATTTATGTGCTTGCACATCCAGCTTACAATGAAGAAGGTACTGTCAGTGATTATTACAGGGTCTGGAACTGTGGACTTGCACTTTTTGCGGAGGGAAAATACAGGGAAGTAACAGGAGATTCGAGTTACTTGAATTATGCCGACAGTTGCATTGGATACATGTTTAATCATTCTCTACCATTTTCAGGTGTTGGCGGATTTTATGGAAGGCTCCATCCTAAAACAACATCACTTGCTGCTGGGATGCTATATCAGTATGGCAAGAAGAACAACATTCCCGAATGTATGGATACGGCTATCATTTATGGTGAGAGGGTTATAGGGTGGATTGAAGAAGATCCATGGCGGAATCTCAACGATGAGGTCTGGGCAATGTCTGGAGGAACTTGTGTTTGGGGGATTACACGCTCAGTTTTTGAAGAGGATAGCGTGAGAGGGAAAGAATGGCTTTATACATATTTGCGTTTAATGAAATACCTTGCACTGTATGGAGAGTGGAATAATTCCTGGAATATCTGGTATGCAAACGCTTACAATTTCTCAGGAAGGATAACGAAAAAGTACCGTTATAGATTATACCATCACAATCTGACAGACAGCCTGCTTGTCCAGGACTCCGACAATGATGGTGGAGTGCCTCCAACAAGAGGTGATTCACCTAATGGAGATCACAGCTGGGTTTCAACCTATATGGTCTTTATGGGCTTTCAGGGTTTGATGGATTCTATTAAGGATTTTGATGCAGGTGTTATGAGGGTTCTCTCACCTGGTAGGGAACAGATTTTTCTCCCCTTCGATACTATTGATGTTAAACTTCTTTGTGCTAACTATGGGTTTAATGCGCTTGCAAGTGTTCCGGTTTCCATTACTTTACCATTCATTTTCGATTCCACAGTTTCACTTGAATTAGGCGCGGTTGATACAGTAGTTTGTCATACCCAATGGATTCCGTCTGATACAGGTTGGTTCTCTTTACTTGCCTTTACCCACCTTTCAGGTGATGAGAGAACAGTTAACGATACATCAAAAAGTGAATTCAGGATAAGAGATACACGGATTATTTCAGGCTTTGTTAAGGACACAGAAACAGGAGATCCGATAAAAGCAGATCTTTTTTTCACGATGAGGGGTGATTCAGGAGAAAACTTTTTTGCGAGCACAGAGACGGACAGCATTACAGGTGAATATAGTGTTACACTTTTTGATTCAATTTTTAGTATTGAAGTTCAACCAGAAATTCCATATCCTGTTACCTACAGGGATAGTGCTTTAGTCAGTCCAGATACATCAGGTGATTTTAATTTCTTTATAGATCCTTCAACACTCCTTCTTGTAAACAGGGATATTAATGCTAATTACAGTATCTATTTCTCTCTGAATCTTGATTCTCTTGCTGTAAGTTATGTGCTATGGGAAGTGCAGAACCAGGGGTTACCGCCTTTTTACAAAATGGATGAGTTTGGTACAAGGACAATCATCTGGTTTAGCGGCGACAGTGATGTAAATACTGTTTCTTCAGAGGAGCAGGACAGCCTCGTCTCATTCCTGAATAGTGGAGGAAATCTTTTCCTCACCGGACAGAATATTGCGGAGGAACTTTCAGGATCTGTTTTGTTAAGCAATTATGTACACTGTGACTTTGATAGCAATACAAGTGCAAATATTTTGTTTGGTGTTTCCGGTGATCCTGTAGGAGATGGGGTCAATGTATATATAGTTGGCGGTGTCC
>JAGMEZ010000053.1 GCA_023127905.1 Caldifarciminota bacterium | reverse complement strand
ATTTCCTCTTGACATATAGAATATTAAGTGGTAAAAAAAGGGAATGGATTACAAGGGAACCCTTCGGTTATTCAAAGAAAACGAAGATTGGAAGAAACTTCTCTCAACATCGCTTGATCTTTATAAACAAGATCCCAAAAACAGATATATTGTAAGAATGATTGTTCTCGCTTATGAAAAACTTGCCGATGAGAACGATGCTGTTCCATTTTGGGAAATTCTGGCGAAAGGCGAAAACAAACCAGAGGAGTTCTCGAAGAAGCTTGTTGATTATTATAAAAAAAAGGGAGATAATCAAGCTTGGTTGAAATGGTCAAAAAGGCTGCTTTCACAGTCTTTACGAAAGAAGGATTTTGATACTCTTGAAGATATCTGGATGCAGTTGATTGAGAAAGAAGCCATCGATAAGCTATATGCCTTCGATATTACTGATAAAGTTGAGTCTTTAGGTGATAAAGAAAGAGCCTTCACACTCCTCGACTTCTTTCTTCTTTCCCTCGAAGAGAAAAAACCTCTTCATATGGATGTTTTAGACATAGCAAAGCGAATGCTTGATATTGATGATGTAAATTCAAATCTAAGAAAGAGACTTGAGCGGTTTTACAGCAAAATTTACTGCGATTGCAGCGAGATAGAGAATTTTCTTGAAAAAGTGGATATAAAAAGGAGTGGAAACGTCAAGGAAGCTACCAATTTGCTTGAAAGGTTCATCAAGTTCTGCCCCGGAAGGTACGTTTCACATAAAAGTTGGGGAATTGGAAAGATTGATTCAATTGACCTGCTCTTTAATAAAATATTCATTGATTTCCCGGTTCGTCCGCAACACACCATAAATATCGACCTGGCACTCAACATTCTTACACCACTTGAGAATGATGACTTTGCTGTACTTAAAATTGAAAAACGGGATTATCTGCTCTCACTGAAAAGTGAAAATCCTGTACAGCTCATCAAATTACTGCTTAAAGATCAAGATATCATTCCACAAGATATGTTAAAATCATCGCTTAAAGGAATTGTAAACGATGACGAATGGCTCCATTTCATAAAACAGTTAAAAAAATATGCTCAATCCGAAAATATTGAGATACAAAGAAAGGGAAGCAAATATTTCTTCAAACGAGGGTCTACCTCAAAAGAAAAAAGAGTAACTATAGGAGAAATAGAATCACTTCCCGACCAGGAGAGCAAATTAGAGCAATTAATAAAGATTGCAGAAAATGAACTAAAACCAGAAGAACAAGAAAAGTGGATTAGCTGTGCAGAAGAGATTTATGAGAGTAATGATATTCCTTTACAAAATAAGTTTGAACTCCTTTTTACTCAGACTGATATGACAGGAGATAAAAAAAGAATGAAAAGTGGTTTTGACCTTCTCCTGAAAAATGTTGAAAATAAAGAGAAGTTACTTTTAATCAACCAGCTTTCACAAAAACAGTATAAAAAGGAATTGATACAACACATTGGTGAAAAGGATTACTCATTTGCAGAACAGGTTTTCCTCAAAACACCTGATGACTGGCTCAGAACCCATGCAAACAAAATCTTAGAAGAAAATGATAAATTGAATGATTTAAAGTTAATGGTATTACAAAACCCCCATAAGAATCCATTATGTTTTCTCTATTTGACAGAAATGGTTATGAAAGGAAAAGAAAAAGTCGACTTAATAAATAAACCAATTATACTTTTTGAAACGATACTGGAATTTATGTCGAAAAAAGATGAAAAACACAAAATCAGATCACGTGCAAAAACTATCTTTGTGAAATATGGTTTTGACATTTTCAGATGGGCTCTTAAAACATCATCAAAGGAAGAAATTAAGATTCTCCTCGATATTGTTAAACAAGAAATTACCGTAAATTCAGAAGATAAAAAGTCTTTTGAACGACTTGCTGAATCAAAACATCCCTCACTTAAAGAGAAGGAAAGCGATGATTTTTTCTACGTAACCAAAGATGCAATAAATAAGAAAAAACGTGAACTCGACCAACTAATAAAAGTCGAAATTCCTGCCAACAGTGAGGCAATAGGCAAAGCAGCAAGCCAGGGTGATTTGAGTGAAAATTTTGATTATATCTCAGCAAAAGAGAAACAGAGAAGGCTTATAGACAGGGTTAACATACTCAAAAAGGAATTAGAAAAAGCACGACCTATTGAAGAAGTTGCATATGTTGAAGGTGAAGTAGGAATTGGGACATGCGTTATGTTAGAAGATGTTGAGGGAAAAGAAAAAAGAGAACTCTTTATTCTTGGTCCATGGGACAATTTTCAAGATAAAGAAGTTATTTCGCATACCGCTTCGCTTGCTGCTGAATTGATGGGAAAAAAAGTTGGAGAAACCATTTTTGATAAGTATCATAAGAAAACATATAGGATTATTAAAGTAGAGAAATATGTTAAAGATGAATCAAGTTAAAATCCAATTTATCCCCCTCTTTGAAAAGTGTTATCAAAATCCCCCTAAATCCCCCTTTGTTAAAGGGGGACTT
>JAGMEZ010000529.1 GCA_023127905.1 Caldifarciminota bacterium | reverse complement strand
GGATAAAGGATAATAAATTTGTACAAAAGGGAGAGAATGTGAAAAGGAAAATAATTATTGGTGTAATTGGATCATCAAGCTGTTCTTCATCTATTGCTGAGATTGCGTACATAGTCGGAAAAGAGATTGCCAGAAGAGATGCACTTCTTATCTGTGGTGGACTTGGTGGAGTGATGGAAGCAGCTTGTAAAGGAGCAATTGAGGAGAACGGGACTACTATTGGAGTACTTCCTGGGGTTGATAAAGAGACTGCAAATCCTTATATAGATATTCCCATAACGACAGGATTGGGTGAAGCGAGAAATATTATTGTTGTCCGCTCAAGCGATGCAGTTATTGCGATAGCTGGAAAATATGGGACGCTCTCTGAACTTGCTTTTGCATTGAGATTTGATGTGCCTGTAGTAGGTATCGCAACCTGGAATATAGATATTCCCATTCTTAAGGCAAAAAACCCCAAGCAAGCAGTTGATATGGCGCTTTCCGCAATAAGGAAAACAAGAGGAAAATTCTAAAACTATAGACAGTTTGGAATTAAGAATTTGAAATTGAGAAGTACTATAAATATAGAATAATAGGATATTAATTGTTATTTGTAGTATATTTGTTGTTTTTATTATTGAGCAGCTTTTTTGACATTCTTGCATAGACCTCTTCGTAAGCAATCATTCCACAGAGAACTCCAATCACAACACAGAGAACGATAAAGATAAGCGATGGGAACCCCCTGGTTTCATGGACAAAAGGCAGAATAAAGAAAAATAACTGAAATAAGAAAAAAACAACAAAAAATGCATACATAGACAAGACTTTCCTATCTCTTTTTACTTTCTCATTCCAGCAATCTGCGCAGAAAAGGATATCGTTTCTTTTTATTACTTCACTTTCTTGTAAAGAAGTTGAGCAGACCGAACAGATAAAATCTTCCTTTTCCTCGTATATTTTTTCTTCGACCATTTTTCCTCTTCTTCTATGTAGAATTTTAATACTATTCTTTTTTACTGTCAAGTTATTTATGATAGATTTTGCACTTAAGACAATAGGGTGTGCATTTTGAAGAATTTTGTGGTTCCATGTCATGCTGAATTCATTTCAGCATCTCCTTTTTTAGATCCTCGAAAAGGGACAGGTCCCTATGGA
>JAGMEZ010000528.1 GCA_023127905.1 Caldifarciminota bacterium | reverse complement strand
TAAGATGGTAGAGATAAGTTACTAATGTGAAACTTGAAATAATTTTCGTTTTGAACGTTAGATCGTTTGGATCGTTTAGTTCGTTGACAACGGTTGAAACGATAATAACGATATAAACGAACATAGAGTAGTCTTAATTGAAAGAAGTAAAAAGGAAAAAGGTTAAAGGATAAAGTAAAATTATGAAAGAATACGTTTGTAATAATTGTATATTAGTAGTTATTTGTGATTATTTATTGTTATTAACAGGAGAACAATTAAACAGGCGAGGCATCTTGCCTCGCAATGGCTTAATCAAAAAAATGAAGTAAAAGGAGGTCAAAAAATGAAACTAATTGTAAGATTTTTTATTATCTTCCTGTTGTTTAAATGTATTCTATGGTCAGGTGAATTAGACAGGCTTGAAGATGATATCAAGAAGTTATACAGCACTATTTCTCCATCTATTGTAACAGTTCATTTTGGTTCAAGGGAGGATTCTGATTTTATAGGAACAGGTATAGTGATAGATAATAAGGGGAATATTGTTACTATAAAGAGATTTCTTAGTGATGAAAACATATGGATAGAAACCGTTGAAGGAGAAAAATTCGATGCAAAACTTATTGGCTCAGATTCAGAAACTGGGATTGCCGTCATTAGAGTGAAAAAGGCACTTAAGCCTTCAAATCTGTGTAATCTTGAAGAACTTGTACCAGGAGATTTTCTCTTTGTTGTTGGCAATTCCTTTGGCTTGAAGAACGGAATATCGATTAGTATTTTCTCAGGAAAAAGGAATGGCGATAATTATCTACAACTTGGGAATGCAGTTCTTCCCGGAAATAGCGGGGGAGGAGTTTTTAACACAAAAGGAGAGCTTGTTGGCATAGTTTCCTTTGCTCTGAGGACATCTCTTTTTTATGGTGCTCCTGAAATAAAGTCCGAACTAAGGAAAAAATTTAGAATTATGATTTCACCCAAAATGGAGTTATCATCGGTTTCAGATGGACCTGGGGTCGTTATTCCATGTGAGAGGATGTTGGATCTTGCTAATGAGATAATAGTGTATGGAAAGATTGAGAGAGGGTGGTTGGGGGTTTTTATAAAAGAGGTTGATGGAAAAATTGTCGTAAGTGGCCTTGTAGACGACGGTCCTGCAAGAATAGCAGGAATTGAAAAGGATGATGTTATTCTAAAATATAATAAAGAGGGTTCAGGAAATTTGAGTAGTTTTATCAAGAAGGTAAAGGATACAAAGCCAGGAACTAAAGTTCGAGTTACTGTAAAACGGGGTAAGAAAGAGAAAGATATTGATGTAGAAATTGGTGAAAGAAAAGATGAGGAAAGAACGTACAGATTCAAAGAAATTATTCCACCACTTGAGTTTTTCAATGAGAAAGATGAGTTGAGAAACTTAAAAAAAGAAGTCGAGAAGCTTAAAGAGGAGTTGAAGAAACAGAAAGAGAATAATTAGGAGAAACTTCAAATCCTCCTTTGGTTGGGGACAAGCCCCAACGCTACAAAATACTAAACCCTTGATTTAGTTTTATGTTTTAATTACTCAATTACCAAATTACTTAATT
>JAGMEZ010000527.1 GCA_023127905.1 Caldifarciminota bacterium | reverse complement strand
ACAGGCGAGGCATCTTGCCTCGCCTTCCTATCGTAGGGGTGGATCCGCGTGTCCGCCCTTTATTTTCTCACGTGTTTTATTTGAGGTTATTTTTTAATTGACAGAATGTAAAATAAAATGTATATTTGATAAATATTCTTCTAAAGGAGGTAATGAATTTAATATATATATTTAAAGAGGAGGAATTGAGATGAAGAAGTTAATTCCTGTATTATTTATTGTTTTACTTTCTATTGGTTTTCTTTTCAGTCAAACAGTACATTTTAATAACAACTGGGGAATGAATCCTTTGTTCAACAAGGTATACGAATCGCCGTCAGGGGTAGAGCTTATTTTCAGCATGCATGAGATGGTGATTGAGGAGAGGGATATTGATGGTGTGATGATGAAGAGTTTTGGTGTACCAGCGGTTTTCATTCCTGATGAGGGTGTACCTAATTTGACGGGTGCTTCGCGTTACGTAGCCATTCCCCAGGGAGCGACAGCCATTGTAACGATACTTGATTCACGTACAGAGGTATACCATAATGTTGAGGTTGCACCTGCGTCGAATATTCCTGCTGAGACAGACGATTCACCGTTGCGCTATGAGAAAGATATGAGTATTTACGGTAATAATGCTTACTATCCTGAGTCACCTGTGCGATTATCGAAGGTTAAGAAGATGCGAGGAGTTGATGTAGTGATAGTTGGAATAATACCGTTTCAGTATAATCCTGTGACAAAAGAATTAATAGTTTATAAGGACATCAAGTTTCGAATAGATTTTCTTGGAGGTAATGGGCATTTTGGAGAGGACAGGCTTCGCAGTCGTTTTTGGGAGCCGATACTTCAGGGACATCTACTGAACTACAATACCCTGCCTTATATTGATTTTTATTCACCTGAGCGTATCATGGCACGAGCTGGATATGAGTATATCATCATAGTACCGGATGATGCAGTATTTGAGGCATGGGGAGATACAATAAAGGTGTGGCGTAAGCTTCAGGGTATTTCTACGGAGGTTTACACTTTGACTGAGGTTGGTGGTTCCAGTGCTTCAGCGATCAAGAGTTTTCTGCAAAATGCATACAACACGTGGGATCCTGCGCCAGTTGCATTTTTATTACTTTCCGATTATCCTTCGTCTGGTGATCTATATGGTATTACATCACAGGTTATTACACATCCATATGGTTATGCGGCGTATGCAGCTGACAACTGGTTTGCGGATTTTGATAATGATACTCTTCCAGAGCTTGATCATGGAAGGATCTGTGCTCAGGATAATAACGATTTAGATATAATGGTAAATAAATTCTTGAGTTATGAACGTAATCCATATACCTCAGCAAATTTTTATAATGAACCGCTTGTTGCATGCGGCTGGCAAACGACACGCTGGTTCCAGATGTGTATTGAGGTATGCAGGGGTTTCTTTGTTAACACTTTTGGAAAAAATCCAAATCATCAGTATAATGTTTATAACGGTAGTCCGTCTGCTGGTTGTGCATGGTCATCACGTCAGGGTACTGCACCTGTTGTTGCTTATTGGAACAATGAGGGGTATATACCCTTGACAAATCCGCATGATTACAGCTATTGGAACAATGGGTCAGCTGCAGGTATCAATGCAGCAATTAATTCAGGTGCATTTATCCTTCAACATCGTGATCATGGTGGAGAAACTGGTTGGGGAGAACCGGACTATGACATTGGTGATATAAATAATTTAACCAATACGATGTTTGTTTATGTTAATTCCACGAACTGTTTGACAGGACGGTATCACTGGTCGAGCGAGTGTTTTGTCGAGAGGTTCCACCGGATTCAGTATGGAGCGTTAGGAGTAAATGGAGCATCATCAGTTAGTATGTCATTTGCTAATGACACGTATATCTGGGGGATGTTTGATTCATTCTGGCCCCATTTTGATTCAGGTTATCCTATTTTTGGTATGACTGGTTATAGTAATCTCAGACCAGCTCAGGCAATGACATCGGGAAAATATTACCATCAAGCAATGTGGTTTCCTGACTCAGCTGGTGCAGGAGATTATAGGGGATTGACACATGGTCTCTTCCATCATCATGGTGATGCCTTTATGACACTTTATTCAGAGGTACCACAGAACCTTACGGTTTCGCATTCTTCAACTTTAACTGCCGGTACGACAACATTTCCTGTAACAGCGAATGATTCCAGTATTATTGCTTTGACGGTTAATGGAGAAATTATTGGAGTCGAAGAAGGAACTGGAGGTTCTGTAAATATAACAATACCGTCTCAGTCACCACCTGATACGATGGTTGTGACCATTACGAAGGCAAACTACTATCGTTATGAAGTTGATGTACCTGTAGTTTCAGGAGGTTATGCTTACGTTGTTTATTACAAATCAACAATTGATGATGTTAGTGGTGGAAATGGAAACGGAGAAGTTAATCCTGGAGAGACAATAAACCTTCCAACCTGGGTTATGAATTCAGGAGGAGTAGTAGCGAATAACGTATACGGTTTTCTTACAACATCAGACACGTACGTTAATGTAACTCAAGACAGTTCATATTTTGGTACAATTCCAGCTGCCGATTCTGCACTTGGTGCACCTGATTATGTTTTCGATGTCGTATCGAATTGCCCTGATATGCATAGTATTAATTTGAGTCTAACAACTTATGACCAGGCAGGAACAACATGGGTATCGCCTTTTGTGATTACTGTTTATGCACCGGATATTATCTATACCAAGCATATAATAGATGACGCAGGCGCATCAAACCCCAATGGTTGTCTCGATCCTGGTGAAACTGCAGATCTGCTTGTTACACTTAAAAATGATGGTCATCTGGATGCAGCAAATATTTCAGCTACTCTTAATACTTCTGATACCTATATTCAAATTAATGATGGATCTGCTGTATACGGAGACATACCTGTTGGAGATTCGGTAACCAATAACTCTGATCCATTCAATATTACAGCAAATGCTTCGACACCCCAGGGACATATTGCAAGCTTTACACTTGTAGTTACAGGTGATTATGGTTTTGTTGATACAACATCATTTGATATTGTGGTTGGTTTACCTGGAGTTCCTTACGCTGACCATAACATAGGTAATGTAGTCTTTACCGTTACCTCCCAGGGAGCCTGTGGATTCATGGATGGTAGTCAGAGCCAGGGTACTGGATTCAAGTATCCATATAATGGTGCAAATTCGCTATTTATTGGTTCTGTCTGGGTTGGAAACTCAGCAAGCTATGTTGTTAATACTGATTATGAGGCTGAAGGAAGTCCGGATTGGGTTGTAACTACAGTTCCTGATGGATTGGTTCGTATGGGAGGAACGTTTTACTCTAACCAGGATGGTTGGGCAATGTATGATGATGCGGGAATGTCATCTCCGAAGGATATTATTGTCACACAGAATTCCTGGGCATGGGCAAATGACCCGTACAATGATTTTGTGATAATGGTTTACTCTGTTGAGAATAACGGCAGCAGCGCTGTGAATGGGCTCTATGTGGGTCATTTCATGGATGTTGATGTAACTGGTTATTATGATTATGCTGGAACAAGTGCTTCATTGCGCTTAGCTTACGTCTATGACCCAGGTGATATTTATGTAGGAACAAAGTTGCTCGACCCAATCGTTGCAACGAACCTTTATATACTTGATAATGCAACATACGTTTATCCCAATGCACACGTTCTTGATTCAGACAAGATTCAGATGTTGAATGGGACATATACAGCTACAAGTGGCTCGAATGATGATTATAGTATTGTGGTTTCTTCCGGTCCATTTAATGTTAATCCAGGTGAATGTCAATTGGTTGCATTTGCGATTATAGGTGGTGATAACCAGTCTGATTTAGAGAATAATGCAATCAGCGCTCAGCAAAAATACGATAGTTTGAATGTAGGTATAAAGGAAGTAGTCGGAAATACTTTACCTTTAAAATACTATCTTGCAACTGCATACCCGAATCCTGTTAAGAATGGTGCATTTATAGAGTATCAGATTCCTCGAAAGAGTAATGTTACCTTAAAGGTTTACGATGTAAGCGGTCGACTTGTTAACGTGCTTGTAGATGGTGTAATCGATGCTGGTTATCATAATATTGGATTAAATACGAAGGGCTATGCGAGCGGCATCTATTTCTACCGTCTTGTTGCTGGTGGGAAGACCTTCACAAAGAAGCTGATAGTGGTGAAGTAGTCCTTCGCGGAGCTCAGGAGGAATTGATTCTTTCTGAATGGAAGTAAGCACGTTGTGCTGGAAGCAATCCTTCGACTTCGCTCAGGATGGAATTAAGCCTTCGGCTGGAAAGGTAGCCGCAGGCTTCCACCTACGCTAAATTCTCCTACGCTAAAGCTTTGGAGGACAGGTCAGCCTGCGAAAATAAACAACAGGCGAGGCATCTTGCCTCGCCTGCCTATTGTAGTTGCAGGTCTTGCACCTGCCCTTTTTATCTAAAATAAGATAAATATTTCACAAATACCTCCTTAAATTTCTTGACAATAAA
>JAGMEZ010000526.1 GCA_023127905.1 Caldifarciminota bacterium | reverse complement strand
TTGCTGTATAAGAAAATTATGATTTTGGCAACAGACCAAGAAAAAGTCAATGTTTATAAGAGGTTATAATAGAAAGTAAAGAATTATATGTTTGAGGTTATACAGCAATATTTGTCGAATATAATTTTTATTTGTTGCTGTATAACCTTATGTTAGCCGGAGGATGAGAGATGACAAAGCTGAGTGTGAATCTGAACAAATTCGCCCTGCTGCGCAATGCTCGGGGCACAGACTTCCCGAATCTGATTAAGATGGCGCGTCGTACCATTGCGGCGGGAGCCCACGGGATTACCGTACACCCGCGTCCGGATCAAAGGCATATCAAATACTCGGACGTATATGACATCTCTGGACTGCTTAGTGAGCACCCAGCCGTTGAGTTGAACATCGAAGGCAATCCAATCCCGAGGTTCCTGGAAGTGGTAAGGGACGTGAAACCATCTCAGTGCACGCTTGTGCCCGATACGCCGGGCCAGTTAACATCGGATCATGGTTGGGATCTCCAGCAAGATGGACAACGGCTCGTCCCGATCATCCGGGAACTTCAGGCGGCAGGTATCCGTGTCAGTGTGTTCATGGACTCAGATCTTGGGCAAATTAATGTTGCGAAAGAGATCGGTACGGACCGTATCGAACTCTACACGGAACCATATGCCAGAGTTTTCGGAACGGACTCTCAAGAGGAAGTGTATGATCGATTCTGCAGTGCCGCGGTCCACGCACAGCGCATAGGTCTCGGTGTGAACGCTGGGCATGATCTCAACCTTGAGAACTTGCGCCTTTTTCTTTCGATCCCTGGCATCCTTGAAGTCTCAATTGGGCACGCGATAGTAGTTGAATCATTCGATTACGGTTTTGAAGAAACAATTCAACGCTATCTCGACATAATCAAAGAGACGAGCGACGGCTAACCTGCATATCCAACGGACAACTAACCGCTGATGCCAGGTTGTTAGACTTATGGAATAGGAATTTAGTATATGAAAATAAGAAAGGTTGTTGTTGGTGATGCATCAGGACTCGTCAAGCTTCTTGAAAAATTGGACTGTGAAACAGATTTCATGATGTTTGAACCAAGTGAACGAACAATTACAATAGAGAAACAAAAAGAGCGGTTACGTTCCATGGGAGAATCCCAGAATCAGGAGATGTTGGTAGCGGAAGTTGAGGGAGAGATTGTGGGCTACATAGTTGGTAGGGGTGGTTCTGCTAATCGTAATAGGCATGCACTGTATATCGTAACAGGAGTGCTTAAAGGATATTGGGGGCGTGGTATCGGAAAACAACTGATGCAAGCTCTTGAGTCTTGGGCAACAGAGAATAACTTCCACAGATTAGAACTCACAGTAATGTCTTATAATAAAAGAGCTGTTGCCCTTTATACGAAGTGTGGATTTGAGCAGGAAGGTATCAAGCGTGATTCTCTGCTTGTCAATGGAAAGTATGTTAATGAGTTTTACATGTCTAAACTGATTTAGGCATAACAATTGGATGCACCTAACCGTGTATCCGCTGCGCTCATACACGGCAGAGAGTGGAGACAGAGTGAAAGTGGGGACGGTGCACCTCCCCAACCCTGCGGCTACCAAAAAACCATTAAAACCGTAACAACACCGTCGTTGCACTTCAAAAAAAAGGGCAACCGCCCCGTAAAAATGCTCTGCATTAACGGGGCAGGCATGGGTCTGCCCCTACAGTAGCAGGCGAGGTTGGAAGCCTCGCCTGTTGGTTTCTTTTAGGGATAGCTAAACTGATTATTAATGTTTATTTTTTCCACACCTCTGGCATCTCTCCATTTCTTTTGCACAATCGTAGCAATATTTAAGGTCGGAACTATGTATTTCACAACCACACTTTTCACAAATGCCGATTGCTTCATTCAAACCTATATTCTGACAATCAGGGCAACAATAGCTTATGCCATCATCGTACCAACCTTTAGAGAGACAACTTACAAACAGGTATGATGTGATAATCAAAAGTAGTAGTATGAGTATGGGAATAAGATATTTTTTGTATTTGTTCATTTAAATCACCCCCCAAATTCATTGATGATTTTTGCTATTTCATCACCAACCCGTGCCTGACCTTCTTTAGTTGATGCACCGATATGCGGGGTACAGAAGAAATTGTCGAGAGTAAGCAGTTTGTTATCAGCAGGTGGTTCGGTTTCAAAGACATCAAATGCAGCACCTGCTATCTTGCCGTTCGATAATGCATCGAAAAGGGCATCTTCATCGACCACTCCGCCACGAGCACAGTTGACAAAGTATGCACTCTCTTTCATCTTAGAAAACTGGTCTGTTGAGATCAGATGGTGGGTTTCATCACTATGAGGGAGGTGAAGAGAGATAAAGTCTGATTTGCTTAGAAGGTCATCGAAGTTAGTGAATGATACCCCTTCGACATCAATCTCTTTTACATAGGGGTCATATGCAAAAACTTTCATTCCAAGAGCAGTAGCCTTCTTTGCCGTCTCTTTTCCTATTCTTCCAATGCCAACTATTCCGAGTGTTTTTCCAGCAAG
>JAGMEZ010000525.1 GCA_023127905.1 Caldifarciminota bacterium | reverse complement strand
ATATCTCAGAAGGGAAACACCTCTACTCCCAACCAGAAACCATCTACTGCCCTTCCAGTCAATGAGTATATCCATAATATTATCACCGAGCAATCCTGATGTGGTACGAGTATAACTATTAATTGTAACAAAATCCCTTACAACTGCAACACCAGCAGGAGTTCCGACCAATAAATCACCATTTCTGTCAAATGCAAGGTCAAACGCCTCTTCTGATGGAAGACCTGTAACTCGTATCCATGTACCATCAGTTGTCATAACGTTAACTCCTCTCTGTGCTGAACCGAAATACATATTCCCTGAATGATCTTCAGCAAAGGCAACGATATAATTGAGAAAATTCTCATCGGTATACACCTGCCAGGTTGAATCATCAGAACCGAGTTTACAAACTGAACTCGAGAAATTCGAGAACCACTTATTTCCTTTCGAATCAATAAATTGGGATCCTACAACACCACTAACAGGAAGTCCAAGAGAATCCCATTCTCCTACTTCGGATAGTTTCACAATATCAACCTCAGTAGCTATCCCCCAAATCCCAAACCATTTATTGTTATGCTGATCAACATCTACCCATCGTATATTTCCTATTAGCCCCAGTTCATTGGTATCGTTCAATATCTCCCATTCACCATCCCATCCATCACTCTGAAAATGGCTTATCGTTCTTCCTCTCTGTTCGGAGACAAAACCTCCATAATGTACGCCCCATATATCACCATTCTCATCAATGGTAATATCGGAAAAATTACTGCTCGAGGGACCAGGAATCCTGACACACTGCCACAGGGTATCATCAAGATAAGCGATTCCATTTCCATCAATACCTACCCAGATAGTTCCAGTATTATCTGAAGTAATACCTTTTATTCTTCTTATGCTACCAATACCCTGATATACTCGTACCCATGTTGATAAAGAACCATTCCAATAATGTGGCGAGTTTTCTGTCGCAGCCCAGAGCGTATCATCAGAAAAAAACCTGTTCACCTCTTGGGAATATAATCCATTATTTCTCAATATCCAGTTATTCATACTTCCGGATACAATACCGTCCTCAGTACCAATCCATAGCTCTCCCTCCCAGGAAGCAACATCTGTTACAATGCTGTCGGGAAGACCCTCCCCAACAGAGTTCCATATCCATTGTGTTGTATCTGTAAAACTATAATCAGGAACCATACATAACCCTCCGTTTGTTCCCACATAAAGCGTATCATCCTCGAAAAAAAGTGCGTTAATGCCATAGTTCCGGAAAGTATAGGGATTATTAGTCCACGACATATTAAATGGGTTATACGGATCGCCTTCTGTATCCCAGATGTATAGGTATTCAGTCGTACCTAAAAAAACTGTATCTCCCTTTAATAATCCTATTGATGGTTCGCCCTCGATTCCAGAGAATGATGTGGAAATATTCCTTATCCTTGTTGTATCAACACTGAGAACCGTAATTCCGGAAGGTGTAAAGAGGAATAAATTCTCACTATCACTAACCAGACCATTTATTTGGTTATCAATAATGCCATCTGACTTATTAAGTATAACAAATTCGCCATTTTGAGGTGTAAAGAGAATGAAACCACGTGAGCTACATATGGCAAATTTATTGTCGACTGACATAATATCTGTAATATAATTCGTATTATACCAGTTTCTAAATTTTGAACTGTGCTCGAGCGAGACTAACTGCGACTGCAAAACAATAAAAAGAGAAAGAAAAATGATAAACCTCTTCATTTTTTAATACGCTCCCTTCGTACTTAACACAGCAGGTATAGTCCTGAGCAGTATTTTCATATCGAGTGATAATGTCCAGGTATCAATATATTCAAGATCGAGCTTCATCCAATCATCAAAATCCAACTCAGACCTTCCATCTACCTGCCATAAACAAGTAAGCCCCGGCTTCATTGACAATCTTCTTCTCTGCCAATCCTCATATAACTCAACCTCCTGAGGAACAGGCGGTCGCGGTCCTACTAAACTCATATCACCCTTAAATACATTATAAAGCTGCGGCAATTCATCAATACTTGTCTTTCTTAAAAACCTTCCTATTTTCGTTATCCTCGGATCCTCGGAAATCTTAAAAACAATCTTTTTTACATTCAGGTGAGTAAGTTCACTTTTCCTTTTCTCAGCATCCTCCACCATAGTCCTGAATTTATAAAATATAAATTTTCTTCCATTAACACCACACCGAACTTGCCTGAAGAAAACAGGTCCCTTTGACGTCAATTTTATGAGCACTGCCACCATGAAGAAAAGAGGAAATAGTAGAATGAGCATTATGAAAGAAAACACCCTGTCAAAAATTCCCTTAACCAGAAGCTCCCATTTTCGTAGCGTTGTAGTCTTAAAATTAAGGAGAGGAATATCATTATAGACTTCTAAACTAATGTTCGTATCCAGTGAGGGAAAATAATCTGAAACGGGACAGGACGCAAGTATCCCCAGCTCCTTACATATTTTTATTCCCTTCATCGTCAGTTCCTTTTTCTTAAACGGTATGGTAAATATAACCCAATCAATCGGTGTTGATCTAAGAAGCAAAGAGATGTCCTCAAAAGAACCAATCACATTATTCTTACTAACCATACATTTCTCACCTCCAACGCTCAGGAACCCTTCGATTTTAACTCCCCACTGTGAATGGGTTTCAAAAAACTGGTTGAGTTTATCTGCGGCATTTCCAGTGCCCACTATAAGAACATTATGGTAAAATGGTGGGTTACGGAAAATTCTGCCCTGTATAAATGAAATAAACCATCTCACCAAAAGCAGGAAACTTACATTTACAAAACCAAAAAACACGAAGAAGAACCTGCTTTTCGCAAATATCTTTGCGAAAAAAAGAACTGCAAGAATAATGATAAGTCCTTCAATAACTGCCTTAATTGTAGGGATAGTCGTCTCTTTTAAGCTTTTTCTTTCGAGAGAAAAATAAGCCCTCTCGTATAGAAGGAGCACTATCCACAGAGGGATAACCGTCCATAAAAACCAGAGGTAACTCCCTAATTGCCAAGCTTCTCTCAATTCTGCATCTGTAAAAAAAAGAGCTCTTAAATAAAAAGAGACAAAAAAGGATGCTGCAATTGCTACAACATCAAGAACAATATAGAAAAAAAGCGTAACTTCTACTTTCTCTTTTAACACAATCAGCCCTTAGTGAATCCTTCCACTATCTTTAAGACAACAAGGAGAAGCAACCGTAAAGAAAGACCAACAGAAAGCATTGTCTGTGTGAAAAAATTAGGGTTATAATGTTTTTTAAAAAATTTTAGCATCCCAAGATTATGATTTAAAAGGGTTGTCTTCCAGAAATGTTCTCTTG
>JAGMEZ010000524.1 GCA_023127905.1 Caldifarciminota bacterium | reverse complement strand
TGGGGTAGCGCTGAAAAATACAGCATAAATCTTGGTGGTTATTATGGCTACCAATACAATTATCGCCGCGAATTCATCGCCTATCAGGGCAGCAACTGGCTTTCTCTTACCTATACTCCGATACCGCGAATCTCGTTCATTCTGAACGGAAATATATGGACAGAGTGGGATACAACTAATACAATTATTGCAGTTACACCCCGAGCAACTCCAAGGATTAGGCTTAATCTACGTAAGGATATGGAACTCAGTATTTTCAATGAGTTTGTAATGAAAACTCCTTACACATATTTTGGTGAAACCGAATTGATATCGAACCGTATAGGGTTACTCTTCTCCTGGAATTTCAAACCAAAGAGCTGGTTATATATAGCTTTAAATGACTACAGGATTCAAGACGAGATTGGAAACATGCAATTTGAAAACCAGATTGGAGTAATAAAAGCAAAATACCTTATATACTTCTGAGATACTCCTTAGGGGTCGGGTCCCTTCGGCTTCGCCCTTCGACTTCGCTCAGGACTTTGCAGCAGTTCGAATTCCTCACTACAAACTCAGGACAGGTCCTTCGGAAAGCTCAGGACAAGCTTTCACATTTCACATTTGATTTTCTTATGTGTTTTAAGCAAAGCATTTTTAATCAAATTCTTTGACAATGTTTTAAAAATCTGTTACATTAGAAGTGTGGAGAGTCAAGAAGACCATTGAGATTTACACCCAGTTTTTACATGTTTTATCAAAAAAGTGTGCCTACATAGTTTACAATTTGAGATAAGCGATAATGAGAAATTCAACAAAAAAGAAAATTAGCTTATGGGGTGCTATCTCTATTGGGATAGGGGGTATGGTTGGGGGTGGTATTTTTGCAGTTCTTGGATTAGCAGTTGGTTTTGCTAAAGGTGGAACCCCAATAGCATTTACTTTTGCGGGAGTAATTGCATTAATCACCGCTTATTCTTATTCAAAACTTTCTGTAAAGTATCCGAGTAAAGGTGGTACGGTAAAATTTATCAATAAAGCTTTCGGGCAAACCATCTTTAGTGGAAGTATAAATACCTTGCTCTGGATTAGCTATATTATAATGCTATCCCTTTATTCTACAGCATTTGGTTCCTATGCTGCGAGTCTTTTACCCGAAGGAAGTAACATTATACTATATAAACATATTTTCACTACAGTAATCATCATTATTGCAACAGGATTGAACTACTTTAGCGTAAGACTTATTGGAAGAACAGAAACTTTTGTTGTTTTTGTAAAATTACTAATATTAACACTATTTGTTATTTTTGGCTTAACATCATTATCTTCAAACCCTAATGTTTCACAGTTATTATTTTCGCATTGGTCTTCAATCGCTCGCATAATTGCAGGTGGTATGGTGATTTTTGTAGCTTATGAAGGGTTTGAACTTATTGCAAATACTGCTCTGGACATTGAGAATCCAAAAAGAAATCTCCCTAAAGCCTATTACTCTTCAGTTTGTTTTGTTATATTATTATATATATTAGTTGCAATTGTATCAGTTGGTAGTTTAGCATTTCCCAGGATAGAAAAGGTACAGGATTATGTTTTAGCAGAGGTTGCTAAACCGTTTTTTGGACAAATTGGCTATATATTAATTGCTATAACAGCAATGTTATCCACGTTTTCAGCAATTAATGCGACCTTATACGGTGGAAGCCGTGTTAATTATGAAATTGCTGAAGATGATGAACTACCACATGGTTTTACCAAATATCTTTGGAATGAACCCATTGGATTAATGATTACCGCAGTTTTGACATTGATAATTGCTAACTTAATAAATCTTGAAAGCATTTCAACATCTGGAAGTGTTGGTTTTTTATTAATTTTTGCCGGCGTTAATTATGCAAATTTCAAATTACATACCGAGGCAAATAGCAACAAGGTTATTTCTTTTTCAGGCTTTGTGTTGTGTATGCTCGCTGTTATTGTATTGATGGTTCAACAATTTATTACTAATTTGTTGGGTGCAATAGTGGCAGGTTTGATTGTAGTGGTTAGTGTCATCATTGAAGTAATCTATAAAGAACATGAAAAAAGGATATCGAAAAAAAGGTGTCGTGAAGGTTAAGAGGAATTTCATCCGATTATTTAGTATAATATTGTATGGATTACTCTTTTTAAACCCTGGTGTATCTGAGGAAATTAAACCATATATATTGATAGAAGCAGAAAATACCCTTCAGCAATACGGGTCACAGGGGCAGGACCGAAAATCTGCTGCATCGGGTGGTGAAGTGTTAGGGTTTGAATTTGGTGGACAGTTAGGTCACTTTGCCGAGTATGAAATTAAAATAAAGGAGGCTATTGCACCTGTTAGAATAGACATCCGATATGCATGTGCTATAAGCGGTTCACTCAATATACCAAGCCTTGAGGAAGGATTTCATTTGCTTCGATTAACTATTATAAAGCGAGGTTTAAGCATGACTTATCCAGAGATTCCAATCATGAATGTTCCCATACTCGACCTTGTTGGGAACAGGACAGATAAAAACTGCGTTGGTCATGGTCGGAATGTAGCACTTTATACAGGCAGACCTTCAAAATTCTTTTTTGCCACACATAATCTTGGAAATATATTTAGCGCAGTTGATGGCGGTACTATAAAGTGGTATCCAGATCATGTTATTGTATCACCAGATGTAGACTGTGGGACTAATCTCAATGTAAATCTGGATAAAATCGAGATATCAGAATATGTTAATACAGATAAAAAACCCCTAAAAGCTGATGAGAGAACAAGAATTATTGAACAGAGACAGGTGTGTGTAACAAAGGACGATGTCGTTGTTTCTATAATTCACCTGAACAATATCACCAACCATGCTGTCATACACAGAATAGAGATAACCGGAGATTGCCGCAAGTCGTTTGACTGGCGTAACAGTAAAGGTGGTAAGAAAATCACAAAAAGAAGGGGCGATTTTGTTATAATTATAGATAAAAATGTCTTTCCAGAGATACTCTCTGATGGGCTCAGTATGGCAATTGGAAGCAGCACAAAACCAGATGAGATTATCACTACTCCTGCCGGGACATACAAGATATCCTACGATATTAAGGTT
>JAGMEZ010000523.1 GCA_023127905.1 Caldifarciminota bacterium | reverse complement strand
AAGATTACATTAAAACCAGGTCCAAACTTAGTAGGTAAAGTATGGGAGGTTTGGAAACCTGATATGGCTTTCTAAAAAAACAAGTATATAATCACTCTAACTGAAAATTACATACAAATAATAATATTGTATGTAAACCCCTCTTAAATTGTTAAAATAAAAAGAAAGGAGGATGAAATGAGTTTAGTCTTCTCAGGTCCAGAGGTAATTGAGATGGCAATCAGAACAGAGGAAAATGGGGAAAAATTCTATGCTTCTCATGCCGAAAAAGCAGAAGTAGAAAGTGTAAAGTCACTTTTTACCTATCTTGCAAATGAGGAAGCAAAACATATTGAGGATTTCAGTAGGCTTTATGATATAATTAAAGAGACAGGTGAGACAATCTTTGGAGATTATGAAGAATTCAAAGCATATATGGAAACCTTTGCTGATTCTAAATTCCTAACAAACTTTACTGCAGAATCAGATAAAATAAAGGATTCAACAGATGTTCGGGAAGTTATTGAGTTTGCAATTGGTTTCGAAAAGGAGACCCTGCTTTTCTTTTATGGATTACTTGATTTTATAAGTGAGAAAGGAAGGGATATAGTTAAGAATATTATCGAACAGGAAAAATCTCATGTAAAAGAACTGACAAGTATCAAGAAGGTTTTACACTAATGATAATCAAATTTGCGACTGTATTCATAGACTATCTTATTAAGATCTTACCTGCTCTGGGAGTTGGTTTCTTATTGAGCGGGATAGTTCATGAGTTTGTTCCAGTGCAGTGGGTGGAAAAGCACCTGGGCAAAAAAGGTGTGAAACCCATTCTCTTATCAACTCTCATAGGTGTCTTTTTACCCATATGCTGTTTCGGGTGTCTTCCAGTAGCAGTAAGTCTTTATAAAAAAGGTGCTAAACTGGGGTCTGTTTTAGCCTTCCTTGTAGCAACCCCTGCTACCTCTATAACCGCTCTTCTTGTATGCTATACGCTTCTGGGATTGAAGTTCACTATCTTTATATTCTTCGCAGTTATACTGACAGGAATTCTTATTGGAATAATTGGTAACTCTCTACCATATAGACCAAGGATACAAAAAGATACATCCTGTCCCCATTGTGCAAAAGAGGAAGAGAAGTGTGTTTGTGGAAAGAAACTAAGTGTAAGAATACTCTCCATCCTGAGGTTTGCTTTCGTTGATATGCCGAAGGAGATCGGTCTTGAATTGCTTCTGGGTATCGTGCTCGCTGCCTTTGTGGCTGCTATAGTACCAGTTGGAAATCTCATCAAGTTGTATCTTGGAGGTGGTTTTGGATACTCATTCAGCCTTGTGTTTGGTTTGGTTATGTACATCTGTTCAACCGCCAGTGTTCCTCTTGTTGATGCATTTATATCTCAGGGAATGAATGTAGGAGCTGGAATGGTTCTTCTTCTTGTGGGTCCCGTTACAAGCTATGGTACTATACTTGTTATGAGAAAGGAATTTGGGTGGAGGATTCTGCTGTTCTATCTAGCGTTTTTGAGCATTCTCTCGTTGATTTTCGGATATCTCTTTTATCTCATTTCTTAAAACCATGGATTCTAATCCGACGGACTTAGCATCATCCCAGCGGAAAATTTATGTTAAGTAAAACTCAGTCTCCCGCTTAAATCCCTCTCTGTACAGTAAAATAATGATCAAAAAAGAGGAAGTAAATACCATTGAAGAATTAACCAATATATATCTTGCAAAGAAATCTGAAATCAAAGAAAGATTACATGAGTTTAAGAGAATCTGGAATAACGGCAATGAAGAGGATGTTTTTGCTGAATTGGTTTTTTGCATATTAACACCACAGTCCAGGGCGAAATCTTGCTGGAATAGTATACAGAATCTTTTGGATAAAAATCTGTTATTAAAAGGAAACACAAACAAAATTACCAGAAGTTTAAGTGGGGTAAGATTTAAATACAAAAAAGCAGAATATGTAATTGAAGCAAGGAAACTGTTTATTATCAATGGAAGGATATCTGTTAGACCTAAGATAAAACAATTTAATAATAAGGAAAAAAGAGAATGGTTAGTACAAAATGTAAAAGGCATTGGTTATAAGGAAGCAAGTCATTTCTTGAGAAATATCGGATTTGGTGAGAATTTAGCAATTCTTGATAGACATATACTGAAAAACTTAAACCTGGTCGGTCTAATAGAAAAAATTCCAGGTTCCTTATCAAGAAAAATATATATCAAAATTGAGGAAAGAATGAAAGAATTTGCAAACAAAATCAATATACCCATCAGTCATCTTGATTTTGTGTTATGGTATAAAGAGACAGGAGAAATATTTAAATAGTCCCTAAACCCAATCTTTGTATGTTAGTTTCCCATTTTTTATGTATGCACTGGGCATTGCATCTGCCGTATGACCCCACCCAACTTTTCCTTTTCTATCAATCGCAATGAGCCCACATCTTACATTGTACTTTTTTGCTTTTTTCAAAGCAATAGATACACTCTTTTGAGCATTATTTTCTTTCATAAGATCCACAGCAACTTTTGAAAGGCAAAGTTGTATAATTCCTTCACCATGTCCTGTTGCACTAACTGCTCCTATCTCGTTTGCATAGAGACCTGCTCCAAAAATAGGTGTATCACCTAAGCGACCGGGAAGTTTAAGAATAACACCTGCTGTTGAATTTGTAACCGCAAATTTTCCCTCACGATCGACAGCAACTGTACCAACGGTATCTGTATTATAATATTTTATAAAATCCGGAAGCCGTGGGAAATATCTTGTACCCTTACCTCCTTTTATTCTCCTCATAAGTTTATTATATAAAGCCTTACTCTTCTTAGTTTTTGGATCATATTTTCTAATTCCCATTATCTTTGCAAACCTTTGTGCCCCTTTCCCCGAGAGAATGATATGGTCAGTATTCTCCATAACAAGCTTTGCAATAAGGATTGGGTTTTTTACATTCTTAATGCATGCAACTGCACCGCACTCAAGGCTATTGGTCATAATAGATGCATCCATCTCTACCTCTCCTTCAATATTAAGACCAGACCCTGTTCCTGCGTTAAAGTACTGGCTATCCTCGAGTATCACTGTTGCCCTTATAGCAGCATCGATTGCTGAACCACCCTCCTTTAGAATTTTATACCCGGACTCAACTGCCTTAATAACCACTTTTTTCCTCTCAGGTAAATCCCTCTTTGTTCCAGCACCTCCATGAACTATAATTACATTCATATGAAAATCTCCATCATTAATAACACCCCTTTTCTGACACCCAGTAAGTAGTAAGCAGTATGCAGTAGGGAGTAAGGAGCAAATTACTAAACAATTACATATCTCCTAATCACTTTTTTTAAGATAAATCTGACCTAAAATTCACCAATAGCACTTAATTTACTGTTTATATAGAAAAAACATAAGGAGTGCGAACAACCACACAAAAATAACCGGTGGAATAAGAATTTTATAAATCTGATTAAATTCCGCCTTGAAATACTCTTTTGTTAGGACAAGGCAAAGATGAACAGGTGAAAGCAGTATTCCGGCAAAACCACTTGCATAAGCGAACATTATATAAGCAAGGTTTACACCACTTTGAAGAAAAAATGGAAGAAGAATAGGAAAAGAAACACCAACATAAGCGTGGTTTACTCCCGTAAGAAAACCGACCAAAAACGGAGCAATAAACAACAGAAACCACAGAGATGCACCCTCAGGACTGAGAACCTCCCTGAGTGAGTTTACCGCCTGGGTATTAATGAGAATAGCCTTAAAAAACATAACCGAAAAAAGAAGGATTATTGTTTTATATGTTAACGCTTGCTTAATAGCCCATTTCCAATTAGTTTTCTTAATCCTTGTTAAAATTGTAACAAGAAGTGAAATACTTGCCATAACAAATAGAACGTTAATCTTAAATGCAAGCACAAGAATAATAATTATAAGAATATGCCATACGGACAAGAAAAGGTTTTTCATTGCAGTTGCCTTCTTGGATGGAAAAGATGGAGGAATAAAAGGAATTCTTCTTAATCCAAAGACAAGACCGGCAAGAATTGCAACCATAGTTAAAGGAAACATGAACCGTGCAAGTACAAAAATAGGAACCGCTGTTATTGTAGAAGCTACAATCAAACCTGGGTAGAGTGGCCAAAAATATTCCCAGATATGTCTGAACCAGTAATTTAGGTATGTTTTTTGAGCAGAATTCAAATTAAATTCTTTTGCACCCTCTTTCAGCATAGGTGCTGATATAAGTGCACCACCAGGCATCGGTAGCAACCCCATTATAGTTGAAGGAATTACCATCGTAAGACGGTTGTCCTGAATTAAAGAGCGAAGGGACTCTACCATCCTCGATAGATCACCCCTTTTTTCAAGAAGCGCACCAAAATACATTATAAGAATAACAGTTCCAACAAGCGTTAGTGTATCTTTACCGGTAACAGTATTAAAAAGAGTCAGAAAAAAGCCCTTAAATCCTATTTTAAAAAGAATACCAGAAAGGACAGCACCGATAAAAAGGACTGCACCGATATCTACACGGAATTTAATGAGGATAACTATTACAATTACAACAATAAAAAGATATAATACAGGGAGCATTATATTTAATAAGATTGTACTTTTTCACTGTTATTTTTTAATAAAGTATATATCTCATCCATTCCTTTATTCTCATCCACACAGATGAATTTTATACCTGCCCTCTGAGCAGCTATTCTGTCTGGATTACTGTTTCCAACAAAAATAATCTCCTCTTTCCTGAGGTTAAATTTCTCTACTGCAAGTTCTAAAGGTTTGCCTGATGGTTTCCAAATCCCATCATTCCGTGTTACAATTTCATCAAAAAATAGCTGCCATTTTTTTATCAAATACTCTACATTTTTTCTTGAATTGTTTGTCACAATTGCCTTTTTTATTCCTCTTTTTGTAATAAATGCAAGGAGTTCCTTGATTCCCTTTTGCAACCGTGCTTTTCGAGTTGCAGTACTCTCAAAAACCTCTAGTATTTTTAATGCATCTTTCTTTTGTGAACCTTTTAAACCATCTATATATGTAAGAATCGGAAGATCATTAACACCTATTTTTTTTCTTATTAATTTCCAATCATAATGAGAGTCAATAAGGGTACCATCAAGATCAAATATTATTCCTTTTAACATTCTTGACCGATTTAATTCATTTCTCATGTAATTCCTTCGAGAATTTCATCCGGTATATCAAAATTTGAATATATATTCTGAACGTCTTCCTGTTCTTCAAGTGCTTCCATTAAATCAAGTATCTTTTCAGCCTTTTTTCTTTCATTAATTTTAACTGTAGATTGAGGGGCTTTTGTCACCTCTGCTTTCATAATCCGAAATTCTTCCTTTTTAAGCAAATCTTTTACAGATTCAAAACTCGAAGGATCAATTATAATTTCATAAATGTCACCCTGAAGTGACACATCTTCAGCGCCGCCATCAAGTGAAATCTCAAGTAACCTATCTTCATCAATATCATCCTTCTCAACATGGATGAGACCTTTCTGATGAAAAATCCAGGTAACCGAACCAGTTTCTCCCATACTTCCATCGTACTTTGTAAGAATATGCCGTAGTTCAGCTGTTGTTCTATTTTTATTATCGGTCAATACCTCTATTAAAACAGCAACACCTCCTGGACCATATGCCTCAAAGTGTGCTTCTTCATATCTAGTGCCTGGTAATTCTCCTGTTCCTTTCTTGATTGCTCTTTCAATATTATCCTGAGGCATATTATCTGTCTTTGCATTTGCAATCGCAGTCCTCAAACGTGGATTTGATTCCGGATCACCTCCCCCTTCCCTTGCAGCAACCGTTATTTCCTTAATGAGTCTGGTAAAAATCCGACCTCTCTTCGCATCTACTTTTTCCTTCTTTCTTCTTATTGTACTCCACTTTGAATGCCCACTCATATTACCTCCTTATAAGACAGTGGTTAGTGCCCAGTACCTAATTTTATCTCAAAGTTAGATATCCCCCTTTGGAGCATTAACTACTCTTCTTTTCACCTAACACTCGGCACTTGGCACTGCCTTTTTTCCTCCTGGTCGGGTCAATGGAATATTCTTTTTACAAAGAGGACAATCTTCTTGAGGGTAGTTTTCAACAACTTTACTGTAAACTGCATAGAAAGGATAATCCAAATTAAGAGATTTCTCACTTCTGTCAATAAGTACAGCAACACCAGATATCTTTCCTCCCCTTTCCAAGACAGCATCTATAGTAGCCCTGATTGACCCACCAGTTGTTAATACATCATCCACTACAAGTACCCTTTCACCCTCTTTTATTCCTGACCCTCTCTTTATAATTCTCTTTCCCACCTCAGGCTCTTCTGCAATACCTGCAAAAACACCTAATTGTTTTGCTATCTCATAAGCAAGTATAATTCCACCAGTCGTTGGACCAATAACCTTTTCTATACCGCTTGTGGAAAAATGTATTGCAATTTTTGAACATAGAAGTGCAGATACTTTCGGGTTTTCAAGAATTTTAAACTTCTCAAAATATAATCCGCTGTGAAGTCCTGAGGTCAGTAAAAAGTGTCCCTCAAGAATCACACCATTGTCCCTAAGAAGTTTCTCAATTGTTACGCTCATTTTCACCTTCCTTGCATAATGCTCAAGTATAACTATACATTATACCTGTTATTCTTTCTTTTAATTTATTTCTTAATTTCAGTTTATCTGTGTAATCTGTCTCTTAATCTGAGTAATCAGACATCCTTCTTTTTAGAAGATGTCCTTATTTCTTCGATTATTTGTTCTGCAACCTTCTCTGGATTTTTACTCTGGATAATCGGTCTTCCAACAACTATATAATCAGCTCCCTTCTTTATTGCTTCCCTGGGTGTAAGAACCCTTTTCTGATCATACATTTCAGCACCCTTAGGTCTAATTCCTGGGGTGAGAACAACAAAATCATTACCACATATATCCCTGATTCTCTCTATTTCGAAAGCTGACGCAACAACGCCATCCAGTCCTGCGCTTCTTGCAAGCTCTGCCAACCTCCCTACCTCTTCATCAATAGTAACATTTGTAGATCCGAGTACATCGCGAAGAAAAGCCTCATTTATACTTGTAAGAACTGTAACACCAAGTGCAAGTGGTTTTTTCTTCTCTTTACAGAGCACCTTAACCACACTTTCCATTAATTCAAATCCACCGAGGGTATGAATCGTAAAAATATCCACGTTCATTTTTGCAAGCGTTTCCACAGCTTTTGTTACAACAGATGGTATATCAAAGTATTTGAGATCTACAAAAACCTTGAATCCCCTCTTTTTTACCTCTTCCACCGCTTTAGGTCCAGCAGCGGTAAAGAGAGTACATCCTATCTTATAAAATTTTACAACTGAACCAAGTCTATCTAACAACTCTTTTGCTTCTCCCAATGTTACAACATCAAGTGGTACAATTAGTCGTTCTTCTGAACTTATTTCCATTTAACCTCCCTAATAAATTATCTTTATCTCAACTTTCTCTTTTCCATCAAGCCCGATTTTTTTTGCAGCACCCATTGAAAGGTCAATGATAACACCTTTTACAAATGGTCCTCTATCATTTACTCTCACCTGCACACTCTTATCATTTGAAAGGTTTGTAACTTTAAGTATTGTTCCAAAAGGCAATGTCCTATGTGCACAAGTCATTTTATACATATCAAAAATCTCTCCTGATGCAGTTTTTTTTCCATGAAAACCAGGTCCGTAATAGGTGCCATATCCAATAATTTTATCATTTTTTACAATCGACTTTTCATCCGTTTTACTTCCAAACCTCACAGATGGTGAGCAGCCAAAAAAAATAATACAGATTAGTACTATTATCACAATTCTAATTTTCATCAATAACACCTATGATTTCCTTTATATTCTTTATTCCTTCTGTTTCTAAAAAGTTTCTTATACCTTCAAGAATTGACAATGAAGCATCTGGGTCTCGGAATGTTGCTGAACCTACCTCTATCAGTGAAGCACCAGCCATAAAAAACTCTATCGCATCAGTAAAATCCGAAATTCCTCCACAGCCAATAACTGGAATATTCACATTCCTGGCAATCTTCCATACAGCATAAAGTGCCAATGGTTTAATCGCTGGACCTGAAAGCCCCCCAGTGAAACCTCCCAATTTTGATTTTCTTCTTTTTACATCAATAGAAAGACCTTTATATGTATTAACAAGGGATATGGCATTTGCACCATTATCTTCACTCATCTTTCCAAAATCCTCAACTTTAGTAACATTTGGAGTCAATTTTACAATTAATGGAAGCGACGTTTTTTCCCTCACCTTCTTTACAACACGCTTCGTTGAAGTTAGATCCTGACCAAAACTCATTCCACCTTTTTTCACATTAGGACAGGAAATATTAACCTCAAAAGCATTCACGTATTTATCCAATCTTTCTGCAAGACTACCATACTCATGCTCCGTTTCTCCTGCAATGCTTGCAATAATATTTGTCTTTAATTTTCTAATCTCTGGAAGAATCTCACTAAAAAAGTTATCAATACCTTTGTTCTCAAGACCGATTGAGTTAAGAATTCCACAGGCAGTCTCAGCGATTCGCGGTACAGGATTTCCCTCTCTTTTACTTAAAGTGATAGATTTTGTGATTATTCCACCAAGTTCTGAAATTTCGAATATTTCATTCATTAAAAGACCGTAACCAAAGGTTCCTGATGCCGTAAGAACAGGATTCTTAAACTTAAGACTACCTATATTTGTTGTAAGATCAACCTTCAAATCGAAACCTCTTCAGCCCTAAAAACAGGACCATCTTTACAGACAGTTAAAAACCCATCGGTGTTTTTTCTTTTTACACTACACCCAAGACAAACACCAATCCCACATCCCATCCTTTCCTCGAGTGAAATAGAGACAGGAATTTTTCTCTTAATTCCAAAATTTGTGATTTCTTTTAGCATTCCTGGTGGTCCACAACTGAATAAGACAATTTTTTTATAGGTAATATTATCCAGGAATGCTGAAAGAGCACCTGTTGCAGTCGATTTTAACCCCCGTGAACCATCATCTGTTACTAATAATACCTTCTTCTTGAAGGTTTTTTTTATCTTATCTCCGAGAGGTGATGCTGACCGTTCTCCATAAATTATCGAAAACTTTTTCTTTTGACTATTGAGCCTTTTTGCAAGAAACCAAAGAGGTGCAATTCCCATTCCACCAGCCACAAGAACAGGATACCTGTTTGAGTTAACACGGAAACCAACTCCAAGCGGACCTAAAATATTAAATTTATCATTCATCTTTTTGTGTGCAATCATTTTTGATCCTTTTCCAACAATTTTTATGAGAAATTTCATCTTCTCTTTACTGCACTCTAAAATGCTATATGGTCTTCTTAAGAAAGGGTCGTAGGTCTCATTAACCTTTATCATTACAAACTGACCCGGTTCTGCCATCCCATTAAAACCAGGTAGAAACATCTCTAATAAATATATATTGTTATCTATAAGTGTATTATTAACAACAGTTGAATAATAATCCCTTATTTTATTCATTACTGTTTCTGTTTTACATCGTTTTTTTCTTCGATATTACCTTCAGTCATTGGTATTTCTGAATTTTTCATTTCTTCGTCATTCTCCCCCTCTCCCTCGTTTCCTTCAACCTGTTCTCCTTTCAATCGTTTAATTGATTCTGACGCAGCGAAAGAATAATTAGTCTCAGGAAACTTTTTCACAACAAATTCATACATAACGATAGCTTCACAGCTATCTTGTTTCTCATTCTCATACACCCAGGCAATCGCCATTGCTGCTTTTGGTGCAAAAGAACTCTCAGGAAATAAGTTTACAACATTCCTGTATTCAATTAAGGCAGTATCTATATTTTCTTCACCAAAAAGGAAAGCTTCAGCAAGGAGAAAGTGAGTTTTTGGAATATCAGTACTGCTGTCAGGATTCGCCAATTCTTCCTTATACTTTTTTATCTCTTTTAAGACTGTACTTCTATAGGTTGCAAATACACTAATATCTTTCTTAGGACCAAGTTTTAGAGCGTTATCATAAGCTTCGATAGCAGATTCTGTATCACCCATTTTTTTCTCATAGATTAATCCTTTCCTATAAAGTGCTTCAGCTGCATAAGGACCGGAAGGATACAATGATATAAAATTATCCAATTCTTTTAATGCCTTTTCAATATAATTAGCCTGCAAGTATGCATCTACAATTTCAAAAGTAAGGACAGCAGTTCTTTCATTCATTATACTTCTTTCAGAAAGATCCTTCAGAATTACTAACCCTTCATCAATATTCCCTTTTTTTATCAATGCAACCGCATACCTCTCCTCAATATCATTTTTGTCTTCTCTCTTTTTCGCAGATTCCCGAGCTTTTTTTAAGGTTTCTATTGCCTCATCAAGCATCTCCAATTTGAGATATGCATTTCCCATTAGAAATAATGCTCTTGGTAGATAAGGGCTCTTCGGATAATTTGAAACAAATATCTTTCCTACTTGAAATAGATTATCGTCATCATCTTTTTTGTAAAATGTTTCAATAATTCTGAAAGATGCATCATCCTCAAACTTTTTCGTTTCTACTCTTAAAACTTTTTCAAAAGCACCGATAGCAAGGTTATAATCTTCCATTTCAAGATAAGCAATTCCCGTTAAATAGAATGCTTCTTCCACAAAAGGGCTTTCCGGGTAATAAATGGCGAGTTCTTCAAATTTTCTCAATGCCTTATCATATTCACCTTTCTCTATATATGCTTTTCCCATAAGTATTATTGCATCATCAACCCATCGCGAACCTGAATAATATTTAATAATCCTTCCACATTTTTCAATAACCTTGTTCAGTAATTCTGGTGGTGCTTTTTGGTTCTGCGAATTCTTTTTTGACTCCATTGCACTATTATATGTCGTTTTCGCATTATAAAAAGTATTGTAGTATGCACAATTATTTCCTACTAAACCAAAAATAATTATTATTAAAAATCCTTTGAATTTCATATTTAATACCCCGCTTTTTTATTAATCTTACTCCTTATTTAATTATGTTTTATCATTTTTTTCTCTTTCTGTCAAGAAAATTACAATATAGAAATTCCTTTATGCTAAAGATCCTGTATAGTTTAACATTTTTTTCTTGACAAAACCAAATTTATCTTTATAATATTGTATTATAGATTCATTTGAAAGATATAAGTAATTTTTGTAAAAAGGAGGAAAAGATGAAAAAGAAAGTAACAGTTATTACACTTTTCTTTATCCTATTTTCCATAACGTTGAGTTATACGTATATTGATAATACACAGACTCCGCTGATAATACCATTCACAGCGAACCAACCTACAATCCAGTATAAATTTCATGACGCTGGAAATATTTGGATAACTTCAACAAACTACGGTTTTTTCGGAAATGCGGGAGACTGGAAGATCCACGGCGTAAATTTTCCATCCTGTGAATTTCCAGGAGGTTCACATAAAGATTATCTTTTCCAGGGTGCTCTCTGGATTGGTGCTATTATCCAGACATCGGACACAACGTTCGACACTCTTGTTTCAGTCGGTGCTGACGGATGGCAGCATGAAAATGAATTCTGGGCTACACCTGCAGATTCTGATACAATTTATGTAAAGTCAACAAGGCAGTCATCTATATACTACGATTCATTGGCTATTTCCGAACAGGATTTCTATATGGCATATACAGACGATTTTTTTCCTAATGCTTCTCCTGCTGCTCACAGGCCGATGGGTATTAGAGTTGAGCAGACCGATTATGCCTGGAGTTACACGTACAACCAGGACTTCGTTTTTTATAAATTTGACATCTTGAACATCAGCACTTCAAAACTATATGATCTCTATTTTGGACTGTATATTGACGCTGATGTAGGTCCATGGGGTCCCGACTATCAAAATGAAAAAGCACAGGATGACATTACAGGATTCAGGAGATGGAGGGATAATACCGATACATTATGGGGGGAAGGCTATTATGATAAGGATGGGAACTCCATTTCAAATCAACCCAAGACAAATGATCCCAATGAATTGATTAACCTTGCCTGGGTCGCAGATTTTGACGGAGACAAGGAGCCTGATCCCGGTCTACCGTCCCATCCCCTTCATAAAGAATATCCGGTTTCGGCAGATGGCGCAACAGGGACACGAATACTATACCCACCGCCTGAATTCGTCTCCTACAACTGGTGGCTTTCAAATGCGGATCCCGAGAAGGATTGGGGACCGTCTCATTCTGAAAACCCTTTTGATGTCGATGGTACACCTGATGGGGACATAAACAAGTACAGAATTCTGAGTAACAGATATTTTGATCCTGATCAGGTAGGGGAAAGAGGAGTAAATGCGACACTCGGTTACGCATTCCCTTCCGGTGTTGACAGTATAAACGATACCCGTTATCTTCTCTCATTTGGACCGTATGAGATAAACCCTTTTGACACGCTTACCCTTATCATATCTTATATAGCCGGAGAGAACTTTGTTGAGCAGTATGGAATGTATGATTTTACAGATATATCATTGAATGCGAGTTGGGCATACCGGATATATGACAATCCAGGTTTTGACACACCGCTTCCTGGTGATACAGTTGGGGATGGCTACAAGGGTGAATTTGTGTTATATGACACGACGGGTAACTGGCAGGATGGTGATACGGTATGGTTGACCGGAGATGGTATTCCTGATTTTGTTGGTCCGCCTCCTCCGCCTATACCGAACATACAGGTTACTCCTGGTGACCAGAAGGTTACAATACTATGGGACAAATTATCCGAGAGTTACAAGAACATATTTGTAGCGACTTTGAGCGGTATTCCTGCTGGTCTTGACACGAATTATTTTGAGGGTTACCGTGTTTACCGGAGCGAGACGGGTGTTCCTGGTGAGTGGACATTGTTAAAGGAATTTGACAGGATAGATTACACGGATTCAACGGAGTTGGAGCCGATTGCCTGGAACAGGGGTATACCGCCTGATACGATTATCGGGGATGATACATTTTACAAGTATGTTGACAGGAATGTCTTGAACTACACGCCGCACTACTATGGTATTTCGGCATTTGACAAGGGGTGGCCATTCAACGAGGGAACGATACTTCCTGTTCTTGAGAGTGCAGTATTGGGCAACAAGATTCTTGCCTATCCTTCTCCGATAAGTTCTGAGGAGGATGACGAAGTGATTGTGATACCGAATCCTTATCGTATCAGTCAGACGCAGAAGTACAGGGATTTGAAGTGGGAGGATTGGGAAGGATACGGGTGGAATGAGCATATGCGGAGGTTATGTTTTGCTAATCTTCCTGAGCGGTGTACTATAAGGATTTACAGTCTTGGGGGTGATCTTGTACGAACGATCGAGCACAATTATGCACAGAGTAACAGGAGCTATGAGGATTGGAATCTCATAACGAGGGATGTTCAGGGAATCGTGTCCGGGATATACCTGTTTAGTGTTGAGAATCATATAAGCGGGAAGATTCAAGTCGGAAAGTTTGTAGTTATAAAATAGACAACTGTCTAAAATATAGATAATTTACGAAATACAGGAAAGGAAATAAACAAAAGTCCTTTCCTGTATTTTATTTTATTAAACATCGGAGTTCGAACCCAATCACCCACCCCTTTTTCTTAAGTAAAAAGTTAAACCCCGTTAGAAAGGAATTTTCTATAAATACACAATTTTTGGCTCACAAATTAAGGACAGTTCAAATTATTTTCTTAACAAATTTTCATATTTCCTATTAAAGTAAATTATACAACAACATTATATAGTTTCGGAGCAATTATAATTATAGAACAAAGGTGGAAAATATCGTAATTTCTTGGTCTCTTCATATCTTTTTAACTATTTGGGGTTAGAAAACTGTGAACATAAACGGAAAGGAGAGAAGATGAAAAAGTATATCCTAAGATTGTGTGTAGGGCTTGTAATTGTTTTGCCAACTATTATTCTTGCTCAAGGATGGGTAGCAAGGTATAATGGCCAAGGTAATGACTATGATAAAGCACGTGCAATTGCCCTCGATAACTCGG
>JAGMEZ010000522.1 GCA_023127905.1 Caldifarciminota bacterium | reverse complement strand
GGTGAGATTTTTGATTGGTATGGTTTGAGAACCTGAAAAAAAGAAAATAGAAGTTTAGCGTATAAGGGGTACCGTGGAATTAAAGAATGTGGAAAGGATTTATGGCTCGGACTTCTTTCCACACAAAATGGTTAAGAGCCATATTAAATAACAAAATTATTAACTTAAACAAGGAGAAATTAAAATGAAAACAAAATCATTCCTAATAGTAGCAATGCTTATTGCATTGATAAGTGGAAATCTTTTTGCAGAAAAGGAAACAGACATTGTGCCTACTTATCCCGGCAGCAGTTGTTATCATGATGACAAGATCGGGTATGAAGAATTCTTTGTTGGTGTTGGTCAAACCTCTGACGGTAAGGCAGAAATTAGAAAGGTTGAAGGTTATATACGGCATAGATTTTGTTATGTTCCGTCAGGACGTTCCCAACTGGAAATAATAAAAAATTATGAAGAAGCAGTACTGAAAAATGGTGGTAGTGTATTTTCAACATTAAATAAAAAAGAATGCGTAAAGGCTTTTATGAAAAAAGGTCATCCTAAACATTATCAAACAAAATATGAATATATGCAATTACCCAGTTATGCGGGTAAATATTTCTCCGGAATTATACCTACTGACACAGTAGATTATTATGTATGTGTTGTTACAGCAAAGGTAGATGGTAAAGTGGTATATTCGTTAGTAACTATCGAAACAAAACCAATGGATAAAGGAATGATATCACTTGAGAATTTAGATGCAGGGTTGGTAACTAAAGGTCATATTGCGATTTACGACATCTATTTTGAAACTGGTAAATCTGAAATTAAGGGTGAATCTTACGATGCTTTAAAAACGATAGCCGAATACTTAAATACACATACGGATAAGCAATATCTTGTTGTTGGCCATACCGATAATGTTGGTGATTTTGAAGCGAATATTAAACTCTCAAATGTAAGAGCAAACGCTGTGGTAGATAGATTAATTGTAAATCATAGTGTTAATAAGGAACAGTTGAAATCTTACGGAGTTGGTCCCGCTGCACCCGTATCAAGTAATTCAACCGATGAAGGAAAAGCTAAAAACAGAAGGGTTGAGATAGTAGAGCAATAACATACTACTACCAACAATGCATAAATTTAATTGAGGTAAAAGGGTTAATTTCAAATAACCCATGCGTAAGGAATGGTTTCAAACCATTCCTTTCGTTTGTACAAAAGAAATGAAGTTCATCTCTCGTATCAAAGCCCCAGCCTGTCGGGGCGTAGTTTACGGAGACTGGCTTTGATACGCATTTCTTTTTTTAGAGGTTACCAAGCTGGGCAGGTTGTGTGAAAACGGTTTTTCTTAATTCACCACGACCCCCAACCCTAACTCTTCCCCCTATCGAAGGGGAAGGGAATTGCCTGCGGAAAAGGAGATAGATTCTCACCCTCAGTTAGGGGAGTTAGAGGGGGTTGAAAAAGAAGAACTTCTCATCTGTTGTCACACAGGCTGTGGGGCTTGGTAGCCAAAATGTATAAAAGTATGTAAGCAGCTTTAAACAATAATGGAGGTGAAGTATGAACCGAATTACCTTTCTTTTGCTCTTTTTACTATTTTCTATCCTGCTCTGTATCACACAAGAATTATTTGCTGAAACGGAAACGGCAACTTCATCCTGGCAGAAATTATTTTTTTATGACGGCTGGGTGCGGAATTTTTCCAGTTCCGAACTGGATGAAGTAAATCGCTTTGAAGATATAGGACCATACAATGCCGCTAATTTATTTGACAGGGATAACACAACTGCCTGGGTAGAAGGCGTGCCGGGTGATGGCATTGGAGAAGTGATCTACTTCACGATCGGTAAGGAATTAAAGAAGAATATCTTCATCGAAAATGGTTTCCAAAAATCAGAATCTTTGTACGAAAAGAATAATCGGATCAAAACCGCAAGGATTACGATTTTTGTCACTTTCATGCTTCCAGGTGACGTTACCGAAATCGGCTCGATATTGCAATGCCGTCAATACGATAAACAGCATATCATCCATCTTAAGGATGTTTACGGATATCAAAAGATAAAATTCCCCTTCAATCAGGAAAAGCTGAGTAACTTCAGTGCGAAAACAATGGTGCTATTTGAAAAAGACTACCGGGCGGAACTCGATAAAAGGCAAGAATATACATCGGGAATATCCGCCGAGTGTTACATTGGCTATGTTGTTCACCTGGAGATATTGGATATTTACAAGGGTAGTGAATGGGACGATACCTGCCTTACCGATATCTGGTTCAGTTCGCAAGATGAGGTCAAACGTATTCCGGCAAATCAAACGATCACCTCAGTGTTCAAAGACGAAGATGGAAATATCTATATCAACACCGATAAACAGGAAAACCTGCTGCTAACAGGTAATACGGAACTGGCAATCGAACAAGCAACAAGCGAACCTTTCAGGTTAGAGATCCTGCAGGTAAGCCCAGATATGGAATGGGTGCAGATCGATCAGATATTCGGTTACTCGGGAACAGGTAAAGTGGAAGAGATAAATCATCTCTACAGCGTCAGGCTGAGGAGCAGGGTAGATTATTCTTTCATGCCGGACGTTTTCGGGATTCACGGTTTTGCCACCGAAAATGGCGTGTTATACGTTAATACGAATATGGGGCTAATCAGTCTGAGAAGGATCTGGCAGAAACTGGAAAAAGTTAGATTACTACAGGGTGAATGAACCCGGCAACTGTAGCAGAGGATAAAAGAATATTTCCAATGAAACATAAACAGGTGGAAATATTCCAACCTTGAAAGGGTCAATCATGGGAATATGTGGGAATATGGGGTAAAATCTAATCATTTTACATTAAGGTTGACATTAGAGCGAGAATGAGTATCATGGTGATATGGCGAGACCTTTAAGAATTCAGTTTCCTGGAGCTTTCTATCACATCACCTGCCGTGGTATTGAGGGAAGGAAGATTTTTATGGATGAGGTATAAAGGGGGTCAGATAAAGGGGGTCAGGCTTCAAGATACAAAATAATACTTAACTTATTAGACTATGATGAAAATGAAAATGGAGTATAGTATTATGGAAGGCATGGCACTATGAAAAATTGTATAGGGAAAACCAAACTGGTAATAAACAATTCTAATTTGTATCTTGAAGCCTGACCCCGATTTGTTCATTTTTGCAACAACAGGAGTTGTTGAACTCCAGAACCGAGTTTTTTATTGCAATTTGTTTTTTTTTATGATATATTGCAGCGATGAAACGGAATGTATATTTGAAAAAGACCGATTGGAAGGTTGCCCTACAAATGCTGCATGATGAATTTTCATCGATTTTTCCCTTAAATGCCGAGAAGATAGCAGTAGAAGACTCCCTACATAGGATAACAACTGCTGAAGTAACAGCACTATTATCGTCACCAAATTTTAATGCTGCAGCAATGGACGGTATTGCTGTTAAGGCAGAGTCAACTTTTGGTGCTTCGTCATCTCAGGTGAAAAAGTTTTCCATTGGAAAGGAAGTTGAATTAATTGATACAGGAGATCCCATAAAAAACGGATTTGATGCTGTTATTAAAATAGAGGACATTGTGATTATTGATGAGGGAATAGTTGAGGTGAGGAGATCCGTTCCACCTGGAAAAGATATCAGGTATAAAGGCGAGGATTTTAAATCTGGTGATTGCATTATCCCCAAAAATCATTGTATAAGACCAGTTGACATAGGAGCTATGCTTAGTTGTGGTGTACTCGATGTCGAGGTTAGAAGGAAACCGAGGGTTTCAATAATTCCAACTGGCTCAGAGATTGTCAAACCAAAAGAGAAACCAGAACTTGGAGAGATTATAGATTGTAATTCATATATTTCAGAATGTTTGGTAAAAGAATGGGGAGGGATCCCGGAGAGATGTCCGATTGTAAGAAACGATAAAAAAGTTATAAAACAAGCAATAGAAAAGGTTATTTCCAGAAATAATATTATAATAGTGATTGCAGGCTCTTCCGCAGGAGAAGAAGATTATACTGTTTCAGTTGTTAAAGAGATGGGAACGGTAATAGTTCATGGTGTTGACTTAATGCCTGGAAAGCCTGTAATTCTGGCAAAGATTGGGGATAAACCTGTGATTGGGCTTCCTGGTTATCCTGTTTCAGCATATATTATCCTTGATATATACCTCAGAAACCTTATGGCAATGGCTCTTGGCACACCTCCTCATAAAAGAATGAAAATAAAAGTAGTTCTAAATGAAGATATTAACTCAAGGCTTGGAATGGACGAAATAGTCAGGATGAAACTTACTCGAAGGAATGGGAGAGTGTATGCGTTACCTCTAAAAAGGGGTGCAGGTATCCTGAGTAGTTTGGTTAGAGCAGATGGTTTGCTTCATATTCCGAAAGACGAGGAAGGTGTAAACGCAGGAGGTGAGGTGGAAGTAGAACTAATAAAAGAGTTTCGGAGTTAGAGATACGCGATTTTGATTTGCAACACAGTTGACTGCTTATTTATCTTATGAAGTCAGAAATAATTGATAGGTTCGGCAGGAGGATTGATTACCTGAGGGTCTCTGTAACAGACAGGTGCAACCTTAAATGTATCTATTGTAATTTGGATGATTTCACCCTTTTAGAGAGAGAGGAAATCCTTACCCTTGAAGAGACTGCGCGCATTATAAAGTTAGCATCTGAATTGGGTATTAGCAAGATTAGAATCACAGGTGGGGAGCCATTAATTAGAAAAAACCTCATACATCTTATTAGAATGATTGGTAATATCAGTTCTATTAATGATATATCAATAACTACAAATGGGATACTTCTTTCCGAATTTGCTAAAGAATTGTTTACTGCAGGAATTAAACGTGTAAATATTAGCCTTGATACGTTAAAAAGGGATAGATTTAAAGAGATTACAAAGCAAGATAAATTAAATAATGTTCTTGATGGTATTGAAACTGTACTCAGGTTAGGATTTGAACCAGTGAAGATTAATGTTGTAGTTATTAAAGGATTAAATGAAGATGAAATTCTTGATTTTGCAGAACTTACGAAGAGGAAACCCCTCGTAGTTAGATTTATTGAGCATATGCCCATTAAGGAACCACATTCATATTTCTCTCTGAGAGATATTAAAAAAGAACTGATGACGATTGGGGAACTTATTACTGTATCAACTCTCAAAGGCAATGGACCTGCTTACTATATGAAATACAAAAACGCAAAAGGAGTTATAGGAATTATTGCTCCGATGAGCAAAGGATTCTGTGATAACTGTAATAGACTGAGGTTGACTGCTGATGGAAGGTTATTCCTTTGTCTTATGAGTGATACATTTGTTAATTTAAAGGGAAAGATGCGGAACGGGGGAACGAACAAGGAGATAAAAACTCTTATTAAGGATGCTGTTCAGAAAAAACAATTATCCCCTACAGAGTCAGAGGGAAAGAAAATCATATGGGAACCAATGGCATCTATTGGAGGATAATATGAGCGAATTAACCCATTTTGACAAATCAGGAAGGGCGTCAATGGTTGATATTACAAGGAAGGAGATTACCGAGAGGGTTGCGGTTGCGAAGGGACGGGTTTACATAAAGCCGGAGACAATTAAACGAATAGAAGAGGATAATATAAAGAAGGGTGATGTTATTACTGTTGCAAAGATTGCAGGTATTATGGCTGCAAAAAGGGTGGATGAACTGATTCCTCTATGCCATAAGCTCAGTCTTACTGATGTAAAGATTGATTTAAAAATCGACAAGAAAGGCTCTTTTTTGGAGATAACCTGTACTGTAAAATCAACAGGGAAGACAGGTGTTGAGATGGAAGCATTAACAGGTGTTTCTATTACAGCATTAACTATTTATGATATGTGCAAGGCAGTTGATAGGGAAATAATGCTCTCAGATATAAGACTTATGGAAAAACGTGGAGGGAAGAGTGGGCACTTTGTTCGAAAAACGGGGGACTAATAGTATGGAGTATGGAGTAGACAGTAGGCAGAAGAGAGAAGGAATGGTTGCTGAGCAACGGTTGCGGTTCTTCGTGGAA
>JAGMEZ010000521.1 GCA_023127905.1 Caldifarciminota bacterium | reverse complement strand
CCAGAAAGAAAAAGCAGTAATAGAAATAAAAACAGTAATCTTTTTGTAAGAATAACTATATTCATTCTTACGTTTCTCCTTCTCTCTATTCTTGCATCGATGATTCTCAGATTTGCAAAGAAAGAAAAGAGACTTCCTTATAATGTGAGTGTTGAATATCCAAGAGTAGAAGTTCTGAATGGGTGTGGTGTAGATAATTTAGCTTACAAGGTCTCGATGTTTCTGAGAGAGAAAGGGTTTGATGTTGTTGAAATATCAAATGTGAAGGAATCGAATGTGGAAAGAACTATTATAATAGAAAGGGTTGATAAAAATATGAAGAATGCAAAGATACTTAGGAAGATAGTGAATTGTCCGAATATGACAACTATGATAGACTCCACGTTATTTCTTGAAGTTACACTTTTGTTAGGGAAAGATTACAAAAAGTATTTTACAAAAAGGGTGCTGGAAAGAAAAATTTATTAGGAGGAGTATTGGAAAAATTAAAAAAATCCAAGAACCTTGCAGAAACCATAACTAAGATTATACATAATAAGAAGGGAAGCAACATTGTATTACTTGATTTAAGAAAAATTTCTTCAATGGTGGATTATTTTATAATAGTTACTGCAACAAGTAACGTTCACGCAAAGGCTATTGTAGATGATATTAGCATTAAACTGAAGAAGAAAGGTATAGAGAAATGGCATATAGAGGGTTATTCTTTTGGGCATTGGATTTTACTTGACTATGTGGATGTTGTTGTTCATATATTCTTAGCAGAAGAAAGACTATATTATAATCTTGAATCACTATGGGGCGATGCACCAACAGTAAAGATCGATGAGGATAACAATGAATCTTAAAGATGAAATAAAATATATATTGAAAGATACATTCGATGACAAATTTGACATAGAAACAAATCCTGTTATTGATTCTCCACCAAAGTCTGAATTTGGCGATTTTTCGTTAAATGTATCTTCCTTATTACCCAAAAGTAGTTCAATCTCGATAGGGGAATTTCTGGATACAATGGTATTTGCCCTTGAAGAAAGGAAGGATGTTTTTAAGAAAGTTGAAAAAAGCGGTGCGTTCATTAATCTCTTCTTAAATGAAAATTATCTCTTTAGTCAATTAAATAATGTAATAAAGGCAGGGGAAAGATTCGGAAGCAACAACATAGGCAGAGATAGAAAAGTACTTGTTGAATTTGTGAGTGCCAATCCTACTGGTCCACTGAATATCGTAAGTGCAAGAGCAGCAGCAGTAGGTGATGTGCTGGTTAATCTTCTAAATTATTCAGGTTATGAAGCTGATGCTGAATTCTATATTAACGATGCTGGAAGGCAGATAGAGATGCTTGGTATCTCTGCCGAGGGGAGATTTCAAGAACTCCATGGTAGGGAGGTCGAAATCCCTGAGGATGGATACAAAGGTGAATATATAAAGGACTGTGTTAGTAAGTTTATTGATGATGAAAAAGTAAATAGTATGGATGAGGAAACGAGAATTAATTTCTTTAAAGAATATGTAAAAGATGAGATGGTAAAACAGCAAAGATCTTCACTTGAAAGATTTGGAGTTAGGTTTAAAAAGTGGATAAGTGAAAAAGCAATTCTGGAACAGTTTTCTACTAAAAAGGTTCTTGATGTTTTGAGGAAAAGGGGAGATGTGTACGAAAAGGATGGGGCAATCTGGTTTGAGACAACGAAATATGGTGATGATAAAGACAGGGTTCTTATTAAGCAAAATGGGACGCATACATACATTGTTTCTGATGCGAGTTACCATAAGAGCAAGTTTGAACGCGGATATGAACACCTGATAAACTTGTGGGGTCCTGACCATCACGGAGATATATTACGGTTAAAAGCAGCTGTTGAGGCATTTGGAAATGATCCT
>JAGMEZ010000520.1 GCA_023127905.1 Caldifarciminota bacterium | reverse complement strand
GGTAGATATTGGGGATGGGAAACTTCTGGGGGAGGCAAGCAAAAAATAGCTAACAATATTAAAAATGGTATGTTAAAGGAAAAATATGAAAATATTTTTCCCAGTACCTAACTAATAAATGGGAGGTTCTATGAAGTTTTTTATTGATACAGCAAATCTCGATGAAATAAAACAGGCAAGTGAACTCGGACTCCTTGACGGGGTGACGACAAACCCCACACTCCTGTCGAGGGAGGTCGAAAGAACAGGAATGAAACCCAACGATGTGCTGAAAAAGATTTGTGAAATGGTAAATGGACCAATCTCTGCTGAGGTAGTAAGTCTTGAATCAGATGGTATGGTAAAAGAAGCAGAAAAGCTAAGTGAAATAGCAAAGAACATATGTATAAAGGTTCCTATTACTAAAGAAGGAATAAAGGCAACGAGGAAAATCGTCGATAAAGGCATTATGGTTAATATGACACTCATTTTCTCTGTTAATCAGGCACTCCTTGCTGCTAAAGCTGGAGCAACCTTTATAAGCCCTTTTATTGGCAGGCTTGATGATATTGCCCATATAGGCATGGATCTCGTTGAGGACATTATGGTAGTATTTGAAAACTACAACTTTTCTACTGAAGTAATCGTTGCAAGCATAAGACATCCTCTTCATGTCGTGGAAGCTGCGCTCATCGGTGCTGATATTTCAACAATTCCCTTCACAGTCATTGATAAGATGTTTAAACACCCCTTGACAGATATTGGAATAGAGCGTTTCCTCGCTGACTGGAAAAAGGTGCAAAATAAATAAATTATATTAACAGAGAGATTGGATTATAGTTAATATTTTCTCTGCGAGTGGAATTGCTTCTTCCTTTGGCAGACAGTATTTCATCTCAAGATATTCTTTTCTGTTTTTTGCTACTTCTTCTTTAACATTCTTGTTCTTTATAATCACATCAGCAATATAATCAGAGAGGGTATCAAAATCTTTCTCTTTCATTCCAAATCTTGTCATTTCTGAAACCCCCATTCTTATTCCACTTGGATCAAGAAAACTCTCATCGTCCGGTAGAGCCTGATAATTTGTAATAATATTGTTATCTTCAAGCCTCCTCGCAAGTTCCTGTCCATCCCCATACTTCCTGACACGTATCACTACTTGATGAGTTTCAGTAAATCCATCAGATTCATCACCTTCAACATCTATACCCCTATCATATAAGGATTTTGCAAATGCCCTCGCATTACTCCGCACTGCATTCTGATATTCATCCTTGAATTTGTTCATCTCATATGCTGCCATAAGAAGACCAAGCAATGTTCCAAGGTGATGATTGCTTGTTGAACCAGGAAATGCCCTACTCTTTATATCCAACCAGAGTTTTCTAAAAGGAGTTCCCTTATCCATATTACTTGCAATAATCCCTCGCTGTGGTCCAAAGTACGTCTTGTGCGTACTTCCCGTAACAATATCAGCACCCTCCTTGAGAGGTTCCTGGAAAGCACCATATAGTCCAAGAACATGTGCCATATCATACATTAGTACCGGTCTCGGATTCCAATCCTTAACAATACTATAAACAAAATTAACTGGCTCTGCATAAAGGAACATACTCTTTCCAAATACAATCAAATCAGGTTTCTCATCTGTAAGTATTTCTCCGAGTTTCTCCGTATCTGACCGGTAAAGGTTATCTTTCATAACAGGGAAATTGATAACCCTGTCCTTCCCTGTCTCAGGGTTAATCTCTACATAGTTAAAGAGCGCACCCATAGGCTGTGAACTCAAATGCCCACCATGTGTCAAAAGATTATTCATAACAAGTTTCATTCTCTTGAACAGTTCTCCCTCTTTTCTCTCCCTGTTTAAGAATTTTACCATTGCTTTAAATACAACCTCATTTGCCATTTGTCCGCTTATTAACCTTGGTTCAATCTGTGTACAGTCGAAGTATTGCTTCATTTCCTCCTTTACCTTCTCCTCAACCTCTTTGATAAAATCTATACCCTGATAAAAATAAATCTCTTTCCCTTTCATTGTTCTATGCTCGGCATATCTTCCTGATGGATCTGATATCTCACACATTTTCACTAAAAGGCTTGGTGTCATTTCAGAAGGGATAAGATTAAAACAGTTTCTCTGTCTCCATTCAGTATTTTCCTCAACCCTTTTTATAAGCTCCTTTACTTTATTTAATAAATTTTCCATCTTTCCCCCTATTCATGAATGAAATTTTGAACCAACCTCGTTTCTATCGTTTCAATCGTTAGTATCGTTTAGTTCGTTAGTTTTCAACCAATCAAATTTATCCCGTGATATTCGAAGAATATTTTTCGGGACTAATTAAACATTTAATTCACCTGCAATTTAACCTCTAACAACAAATAACTATCAATAACTACGAATACACTATCAATACACAATTATTCTTCCATATCATTGCTTTTAACTTGCTACTTGTAACTTTATCTATTCTCTGTCTTTTCATCAACGACTGACTATATTAAGCGATTTGAAATAGAATGCAGGTGTATAAAAAGAACCAATATTATCAATCTTTTTTCCGATCCCTTCAATATTATTCATTGCATCATAAACATTACCGGCAACCATCGTATTCTTCACTCTCCCTACAATTCTACCATCCTTTATCTTAAATCCAAGTGATACATTACATGAAAAATCACCTGCTAATAAGTTTGATTGACCACCTCCAATAACGTTGTGAACTATAATACCATCTTTTATATCCTTTACCATATCAGCAACAGACCATTTGCCGGGTGAAACAATAATATTTGACATCCCAGGATATGGCATTTCATCGAACCCTCTAACTGCACTTCCTGTACTTTTCTTCCCAAGAATACCAGCTGTCTGCAGATCGAAAAGGAAATTTTTAAGAACACCATTTTTGAATATTGGAATCCGCCTTGACGCAACACCTTCACTATCAAAAGGTCTGCTACGCACCCCACCATTTAATAGTGCATTATCATATATAGTCACACGTTTATCAAGGAGTTTTTTATTCTTCTTATGTTTTATTGGTGAAGATCCTTTCTGAATTAATTTTCCATTGACTCCCATCATAAAACTTCTCAGATGCATCGGCATAACTGAAGGCATAAAGATAACACTCATCGTTCCACTATTAACTGTAACTACCTTCTTTGTAAGTTCTACTTTTTTCAACAATTCCTTTAAATCTTTTTTATTAATAAAAATCTTTTTAGGAGATACTTTAATTTTATATATCCAGGTAAATGAACTATCGATAACAAGAAAAATAAGAAGATTCATCGATGTCTGTGTTTTTTGGTAGGTTACATCTAAACCCTTCGTATTCATAATCCTTATCTTCCACTCAGCCATTTTAAATTCTATGTCGATCTTAGCGCCTTTTTCCTTCTTTAAAATTTCTTTAATTAAATAATAACTACGTTCCTTTATTTCATCTTGTGTTATCTTTTTCACACATTTATAGAATGTTTTAATGGGTTTCATTTTTACTTTTTCTGGAAAAGCAAATTTCGCAAGTTCTCCATATTTTGAAGCATTCTTAGCAAAATCAAGGATAGCCCCGCAAGCCTCGACTTTCGTTGTATTCGCAAAACCGAGTTTTCCTTTATTAATTACCCTGATTCCTAATCCTTCAAAATCCTTTTTCTCAGAAGTGTAAAATCTATTTGCCTTGAAAACGACAGGAAATTCTTTCCCTTTTATACAGAAGATTTCCGCTTCATTAACTAATTTTTTTGCACTATCAAGAATTTCATTCATTCTTTCCTCGCTTTTCCACGGATTTACTTTCCACCAATTACTACGTTTCTGATTCTAATATGTGGTCCTCCCTGAGCAGTAGGGAGAGGGCTCTGACCATCCTTTCCGCAACCTCCAAGCCCACCATGGAGTTCCATATCATTACCAATTCCGTCAATATTTTTAAGCGTTTCGAAAACATTTCCTGTAATAACTACATCCCTTACCATAGGTCCTATTCTACCATTCTTTATAATATATGCCTTTGCCGATGAGAACGTAAACATTTCCAATTCCGTTTGACCACCAAGGGCATCAACTGCATAAATCCCATTTTCAATATCACCTATAAGTTCATTAAAAGTCATATTTCCTTTCTTTATAAAGGTATTTGTCATTCTCACAATAGGGTGATATCGATAACTGATTGCACGTGCATTTCCCGTTGGTTTCTCAGACATCTTTTCAGCAGACTCCCTCGAATGAAGTCTTCCTACAAGAATACCTTTATTTATAAGAATATTACACCTTGATTGCACTCCTTCATCATCATATTTATATGATCCTCGTTCACCGCAAATTGTCCCATCATCCACAATAGAAAGCTCTTTGCTCCCGAACCGTCGTCCAAGCTGCATTATCTTCTGCATTTTATTGTTCATGTAGACAAAATCTGCCTCACTCAAGTGCCCGAATGCTTCATGAGCAAAAACTCCTGTAAGAACCGGATCCGCAACAAGAGTATACATTCCTGCTTTAACCTTTTTAGCCTTAAGTAGGTCAATCGCGTCCTTTTTCACCCCTTCTGCATCCTCTTCAAGACCGCAAACAGTATGAAAACCTCTTGTACCACCTTTTGATTTCTTCATCATCTGAACATTCATCCCATCCTTTGCAATAGCAATAAAAGATATTCCGCAGTATATTTTTTCTTCTACAATATCTGCTCCCTCTGAGTTAATATAAAATCTTCTCTGGAAAGTATCCGCATATCTTACCCTTGAGCTCTGTATTTTTTTAGATCTCAGTATTATCGAATTATAAGATTTAACAGTCTTTACCTTTTCATAAATAGGGATTTCTCGGGGGTCATCATCCATCTTAACAGTTATCTCATCCACATAAGGTTCAGCTATAGCAAGTTTCCCACGATTATTTCTTCGTCCAATCCTTACATGTTGCGATACAAAATTTATATGCGACTCAAGTTCGTTAAAGTCATTAAATGAAGCAAATGACCATACACCCCTTGAAAATGCCCGAACATTACCACCTATATCAATATACTGATTAAGTGAGTCGAGTTCCTTGCCTGCATAACTAATTTCAACACCTTGACGCTCTTCAATGTGAACTTCTAAAAATGGAATTTTTGCTTTTGCTACTAACTTTTTAATATTCTCTCTCATCCTATCTCCTTCCTGCAATCACAACAGGCGCTTTTTGAATAACCCTTTTATTACTCACTCTATCAACTGCTTCTAAATAAACTATGTACAATCCAACAGGCATTTGCTTTCCTTCACTATCCCTTCCATCCCAGATAACCTGACCTTTTTTACCCGAATCTTTCTGTTTTAGCAAATAGCATTTTCTTATTCCTGTTCTGGTATAGAGTGATAGATTAACCTTCGCTTTATTAAATGGAAGTTCATAGGTAACAATTGTTCTTTCCTGATACCCGTCCCCATTTGGAGAAAAGGGGTTAGGATTCACTGAAAGGATAGTTTTTGA
>JAGMEZ010000052.1 GCA_023127905.1 Caldifarciminota bacterium | reverse complement strand
AGGATTCAGCATGACACTTTCAGGGGTCAGCATGACATGGAACCACAAAATTCTTCAAAACACACACACTACTGTTTGAAGTGCAAAAACTAATTTTTCTCTTGACAAAAAGTTTTTTTAATGTATTACTTCTGCAATGCGGAAAATTTGGAGGTATTATGAGAATTATAAAAAAGTATGCTGTCAGAAAGATGTATGATATAAAGGAGTCAAAATTTATCACTTTAACTGGAGTTGCAAGTATAATAGCGACAGGGGAAGAGGTTCAGGTAATAGACAATAAAACGGGTAATGATATTACTGATACGGTATTAGCACAAATTATTCTCGAACAACAAAAGCGCAGACAGAATCTTTCTTCTGTGTCAGGATTGTTTCATGAACTTATAAAGAAGGGGACGGTTTCAGTAATTGATTTTCTTGAGAAACCTGTTGGGGGATCCCTGGAATTAATTTCGCTCACAGAGGAGAAGATAAGAAAGATTATTAAAAAACTTACGAAAATGGGTCAGGTATCAAAGAATCAAAAAGATTATTTGCTGAATACACTCCTTACCAGAACCAAAGAAAGCAAGAACATGCTGGAAGCTTTTATAAAAAAAACAATTATCCACATGAATATACCAACAATAATGGAGTTAAAGAGAATGAGGTCAGAGATTATTGAATTGAAGAAGCAACTCTCCATGGTAGAAAGAAACAACAAAACTACTAATTCCTGAGGCTTCAGGTTCTAAAGATAAATTATATGAGAAAACCTATTAACCCGAGTATTGGTGACAAAGAATGAGGAATACTGCAATCATTGAGACAGGTTACTATACAATGATAATGGATTAAAGATGCTTTACTCAATTTTACACATAATTCTAAAGGTTATTGCAGCAGTTTACATCAGACTGCAAACCATTGATATCGATAATATTCCAAAACGAGGTGGTGTAATTCTTGCGCCAAACCATCCCAGCGACTTGGATTCCTTTATCTTAGGAATTGCAATTACCAGACAACTACATACAATGGGAAAGGAAGAATTGTTCAGAAGACGCTTTGCAGCATTTATCTTTAAAAAACTTAATGCTTTTCCTGTAAAAAGGGAAAAATTTGATAGAGAATCTATTCGTGTCGCCGTTAGGGTTTTAAAAGATGGTCATGTAATCGATATGTACCCCGAAGGAACTGTAAGTATAGATGGTTCTTTACAGGACCCAAAATTAGGTACAGCATATATTGCATTGTATGCAAAAGTGCCTGTTGTTCCAGCAGCGATAATTGGTACTTTCAATGTTATGTCAAAAGGAGAAAGGTTTCCCCGACCACATAAGGTAGTCATCAAATTTGGGAAACCTCTCTATTTCGATGAATACTATGATAAGCCTTACAAAAAAGAAATATTGAAGTTTGTAACTATGCAAATAATGAACGAAATAAAGGTACTGTTGAATTCGGATGCATTGGAGGAGACAATCCATCAATCTTTAATACAATCTCACGATTAAGACCGAATAGAGGACCACAGAATTTGGGGTCAGGTCTCCACATTTGACATTAAATTTTTTATCAACAACTTCTTATATTCCATAAATCATCCCAATCCGTTATGTCAAATGTGGAGACCTGACCCCTTTATTTCTGTTGCCTGGGAACAACTGCAATTTTCATTAAAACACGAAACAGTATAATCTACCTTACTAATATCTCAGTCCTCCAATTTTTTCATTATCTAATACTTTTTATATTCAAAAAAACTATCCTGATTGGCATTGCTTCCTTCAATCTCACTAAAATCATACAGATTCACTTTTAAAGTAGCCTATTTAAACATAGTTATTTTCTTAGTAATATTTACGCTATCATCCGATTTACTGAATACCTCCATCCGTAAGAAATAGACTCCTGCTGGCACCTTATCTCCTTTACTATTCTGCCCATTCCAAAGAATTCTATGAGGACCACATTTTTGTTGCGCATCAACGAGGGTACCAATCAACCGACCTGAACTGCTATAAACCTTCAAAATAACCCGTGAATCTATATATAGTTTATAATCTATAGATGTCCGGTCAGAGAATGGATTAGGTTTGTTTACCAATAATATGATTTCATTTTGCGCACGACTCTTTTGAGCAATTATTCCAGTACCTGCATTTCTTCCATACACATGCACATCATCAATGTATGGACCAGGCTGAACAATATATGTATCTGATTTAAATCTAAATCGAATCTGCACTGTATTATCCAAATATTTCGTAAGATCCAATGCAATCATACTCCATCCTCCAACATCAGGAATTTCAGGGTCGTCATTGACACCACCCATTTCGCTGCATAGAGGACAAAATGTCGTTCCATCAGTAGTAATATCTAACCATAGTGGGTCGTAGACATAGTTATATACATCCTCAACCCAGTTCCAGACCCAAAAACTTAAATAAGCACAGGAATAATCAGAGAGATCAATTGACGGAGATTTAAGCCAACAGTCTGCGTTATTTTCGTATGTATTATCCAGATCCACACCCCAACAATTTTCACCAGAATGGGCTTGCGTAAGACCATAGGTCGGTATGCCCAACTCCCATTCATCCAAACTTCCACCATGAGTCCATTCACCCTGACCGCTTT
>JAGMEZ010000519.1 GCA_023127905.1 Caldifarciminota bacterium | reverse complement strand
GTTAACCTTCGGCTGGAAGAAGCTGATACGTTATATTGAATTGAAAGTTAAAAGTAGAAAAACCGTTTGATTGGTCTAATTGGTTTTATTGGTTAAAGGAATTAACGGAAACACTGCAAAAACACCGTTTTTGCACTCCAAAATAGAAAAGTTGGGGACAAGCCCCAACGCTACGGATACAAACACAGGATGATTTGGTTTTGGGAGTTTTGTTCCCGAAACACCGTTAAACGCTAATGAAAGAAAAAGGTGTTAAGAGGATTATTGATGCAAATCTGAACAGGGCATGTGAAGGTCTTCGTATACTTGAGGATATTGTCCGTTTTTCTTTCAATGATAAAGAACTTACGCTCAGAATAAAGAAGGAAAGGCATAGATTACGTGAAATATTCGCACAGGAAGAGCTGGAATCTGTTATAGAAAGGGATGTAGATGGTGATGTTGGAAGCGGTCCATCAAGACTTGAAGAAAAGCGAGGTAACCTTTTTGATATCGTTATACACAACGTAAAAAGGGTGGAGGAATCGTTGAGATCGCTGGAAGAGATGAGTAAATTGTTTTCTGTGAAAAAGGCACAGAGAATGAAACTTATGAGATTTAAAATATATTCGATTGATAAATCGGTAAAGGAGTTATGCTATTCAAAAAAGGGGTTTAGAAGGGAAGGTATCTATATAGTTCTTCCGGACAGGAGAAAAAGGGAGTTACTGGGGATTGTTAAAGCAATTGTTGATGCTCCAGTCTCTGCTATCCAGCTGAGAAGCAAAAGCCTTACTTCATTAGAACTGATAGAGGTGGCAAGGTCAATAAGAAAAATCACCGCAAAAAAAGATATATCGTTTATCGTTAATGATAGAGTTGATATTGCGTTGGCAGTAGATGCCGATGGGGTTCATATTGGACAGGATGATATACCGTTGAAGGATGCGCGAAAACTCGCAGGGTATTTATTCACGATCGGTGTATCTACACATTCTATCGATGAAGCAAAAAAAGCTGAAAGGGAAGGTGCAGATTATGTTGCATTTGGGAGTATATTCAGGACTGCATCTAAACCCAATCCGATTGTACAGGGTATTGGAAGGCTCAAGAAATTAAAAAATGAAGTGAATCTTCCAATAGTTGCCATTGGTGGTATAACCGATAAGAATATAAAAGAAGTGTCTTCTGCAGGAGCTGATTATGCAGCAGTTATGAGTTATGTAAGTGATGCAAAAGATCCGGGAGCAGCTGTAAGGAAACTTCATAGTAAGTTTCAAAAAGCAAAAAAAGGAAGGTGAGGAGAGTGAAAACAATTAAAGAAAAAGCAGCAAGTGGTGTTTTAACCGATGAAATGAAAATAGTTGCAGAGGAAGAGAATCTTTCTCCCGAGTATATAAGGGAGAGGATTGCTGACGGAACCATAGTAATACCTTTTAACAAAAAGCATAAATCATTAAAACAAATAAAGGGAATTGGGAATGGGTTAAGGGTTAAGATAAATGCCAATATAGGAACATCTCCATTTCATATGGATCTTAAAGAAGAGATTGAAAAATTGGAGATTGCCGTGAAATTCGGCGCAGATTCTGTTATGGATTTAAGCCTGGGAAGTATATTGAAAGAGGTTAGAAAAGAGATTATTCATAAGTCGCCTGTAATGATAGGAACTGTTCCAATATACCAGGTAGGTTTTGAACTCTCGAGGAAGAAGAAAAGCATCGAAGAAATGAAAATAGAAGACTTTCTGGATATAATCAGAGAGCAGGCAGAAGACGGGGTTGATTTTATGACGATACATTCAGGGATTACAATGAACGCGGTTAATAGTATGGAAAAGGAAGGAAG
>JAGMEZ010000518.1 GCA_023127905.1 Caldifarciminota bacterium | reverse complement strand
CTTGCCTTTACAGTGATTCCTCCCATCTCAATCGATGTCTCCTTAAGGATTGCCACAATGTTTATGGTTTTTCCTTTCAGACTTATTACTTTCTTCCAGCCTGAGTATCCAATGTATCTGATGCTGAGGGTATAGGTTCCTTTCTTTTTTGTTGAGAACTGAAAGGATCCATCAGAATTGGTTGTTGCTCCATCAAGCGTTTTTTCTAAGAAGACATTTGCGAAAGGAAGGGGTTCACCATGTTTGTTTTTAACTGTTCCTTTAATTACAGTTTCGGCTGATAGCATTATAGGGAAAAGGGTGCATATTAAAAGAAATTTATAAATCTTCATGCTTGGCACCTCCTTTTATAATACCCTCAAGTTGTTCAATATATTTTCTGAGAGCCTTTTCTCCTTTTCGTGTGATTTGATATGAAGTATGTGGTTTTTTATCTATGAACTTCTTTTTGATATCAATGTAACCTGCTTCTTCCAGTTTAACAAGATGACTGCTCAGATTTCCATCGGTAACGTTCAGCTTTTTCTTCAGATAGTTGAAGCTTGCTTCGACTAAGTAGTTTAAGATAGTCATTATTCCAAGTCTGATAGGGGAATGGATTAACCTATTAACTTCAGAAGGATTAAAATCTATCATTTCGCTTTTTATCCCCTTTGTGCCTGAGTTTTAACACTATACCAGGTAATATCATAGTTAGAATAATGAGTCCCAAATAAATCAGCATTGAATAATCAGGAAAGATAGCCATTATAATTGCCCCTATCCAAAATAGTGGAGATGCGAAAGAGAGTAGATGCCATGACAACAGGAATGATTCGATGAAGAAGGCAATTCCAAGTAGTATTGATATAAAAACCGGTATCAACTCAGGATTAAATGATTTGGTAATCAAGGCTAAGAGAATGACCAACACAATACCGATGGAAGTAGCAAACCATACTATTCCCACTGCCTTTCCAATGTATGTTATAACTCCAGATCTCTTAAATTCCCTTTTCGTTAAACGATGACTGAAAAACCACCCTATAGCCATAATAAAAAACCACTCAACCGGAATCCAGATAAAGAACATCATTTTTAGAAATAGAAAGTTCACTCCTAACCCTATAAGAACAAGAAATCCCCACAGCAGTTGATAATCCACTCCATTTATTGCGATCTGGCGAACCTCTTCCTCTGTTTCCTTTAGCATTCTCCTTATCTCTGCAAGATTCCTCTCTGCTTCTTTTTTCTCCATAATATCTCCCTTCTTTTTGTTATGCAAAGAACTTTGCATTGCAAAGTAAATATAGTATAAATACTTTATTTTGTCAAGGAAAAAAAATATTTTTTTGAAAAAAGTTTTTAGATCTATCTTGAAAAAATGGAAAATACTTGAAGAATGTCTGTCTGTTGTGTAATCATCTGTAGAACAGGTTTTTACATTGATTGGATTATATCTCTTGAAAAAAGTATTTGATTTTTAATTGTTTTTGCTATATGGTTATTATTAGGTTGGAATTAATACTATGAATAAAAAGGGAAAAATAAAATTTTTAATATTTTCCAAATATAAAATATTATGTTTACTGATTCTTTTACTCAGTCAAAAATTAGTAGTTGCTCAAGAAGACATAGGTTATCAATTACCTCCGGAAGAGATAGTTAACCTGATTGATGCACCTCCTACTCCGTCTGTAAGAATAGATCCGAAAGGACAATGGATATTATTATTGGAGCGCCCCAGTTTGCCAACAATTGAAGAATTAGTGCAACCTGAACTCCGACTTGCTGGGTTACGAATCAATCCGAAAACAAATGCTAAAAGTCGTTCATACTACTACATAGATTTGAGTTTATTATCAATTGGAGGAAGATATACAAAACAGATAAAGGGATTGCCACCAAATCCAAAGATTAAAAGTGTATTATGGTCTCCTGATAGTGAAAAGATAGCTTTTACCATTACAAAGGAAGATGGAATTGAATTGTGGATAGCTTATGTGAAAAACTTTCAGGCTAAGAATTTGACTAAGGCTGTAATCAATGATGCGCTCTATGGAGAACCATACTGTTGGCTTTCAAATAGTAAAGGATTAATTTACAAATCAATTATAGATGACCGTCCTGAACCACCCCAAAAACCAATAATACCCACAGGCCCTGTAATAAATGAAAATGTCGACAAAAAAGCACCTGTTCGTACCTATCAGGATTTGTTGAAAAATGCATACGATGAAGAATTGTTCGAATATTACATGAGTTCAAAGCTTATGAGTGTTGATTTAAAAGGAAGAAGTAAAAGTTTAGGCGCTACTGGAATGATAGAGAGTTTTGATATTTCTCCAGATGGTACATATCTGCTTGTTCAAACCATCCATCGTCCATTTTCTCACATTGTCCCATGGTATCGTTTTTCTACATTGGTTGAAATATGGGACATAAATGGGTCCAGAGTAAAGCAGATAGCAGATTTACCGTTAGCTGAAGATATACCTAAAGGTATTGGTGCTGTCGCTGAAGGTCCTCGCTCTTTTACATGGAGAGCGGATGCACCAGCAATCCTCTACTGGGTTGAGGCTCAAGATGGAGGTGACCCTCATAAAGATGCAACTTTCAGAGATAAATTATTTTATCTCGAATCTCCTTTCGAAGGCAGACCCCAGGAGGTTTTATTACTAACTTTAAGGTTTGGTGGTATCACCTGGGGAGATGGTAACCTGGCTATTGTTGATGAGATGTGGTGGAAGGATCGAAGGATAATTACAAGCGTTTTTGATCCGGATTCAGGAAATCATGAGAAGAAAATTTTATTTGACCGATCATGGGAAAATCGATACGATGATCCAGGTAATTTCGCGACAACAGTTAATGAATGTGGAAAACAGGTTTTAATTATTGATGATAATAAAAAAACACTATTTTTAATTGGTGTAGGTGCTTCTCCCGAAGGAAACAGACCTTTTGTGGATAAATTTGATTTAGGGACCGGAGCAACTGTAAGACTCTGGCGATCAGAAGAACCTTACTATGAAATGCCAATCCTATTAATCGATTTAGAAAAGAATATTTTATTGACAAGAAGAGAATCCCTGAAAGAACCGCCAAATTACTTTTTACGTTGTTTGTCAGATAGTACTCTTGATCAATTAACCTCCTTTCCACATCCGTATCCTCAACTTAAGAATGTAAAGAAGCAGCTTCTGAGGTATAAAAGAGAAGATGGAGTTCAATTAACAGCAAGGTTATATTTACCAGAATATTATAAAAAGGATGAGGGTAAGCTACCAGTTTTAATGTGGGCTTATCCACAGGAATATAAAAGTGCTGATGCTGCTGGACAGGTTAAGGATTCACCATATCGTTTCATAAGAATTGGCTGGTGGTCTCCCTTGTTTTTTCTCACACAAGGTTTCGCCATCTTAGATAATCCGAGTATTGCAATAGTTGGAGAAGGGGATGTAGAGCCAAACGATACCTACATTGAGCAACTGGTTTTAAGTGCAAAAGCAGCTGTTGATGAAATTGAGCGTATGTCTATAGCAGATAAGAAAAGAATTGCAATTGGAGGTCATTCCTATGGTGCATTTATGGCGGCTAATCTTCTTGCTCATTCAAATTTATTTGCGGCAGGTATTGCTCGTACAGGTGCTTACAATCGAACTTTAACACCATTTGGTTTTCAGTCAGAAGAACGAACATTATGGGAAGCCCCTGAGACATACATTAAAATGTCTCCTTTTATGTATGCAGATAAGATAGATGAACCTATTTTATTAATTCATGGTGAGGCGGATAATAATTCAGGGACTTTCCCGATTCAGAGTGAGCGATTCTTTGCAGCGCTAAAGGGTCATGGAGCAAGGACAAGATTGGTTATCCTTCCATATGAAAGCCATGGATACAGAGCCCGTGAATCTATTCTTCATATGTTATGGGAAATGAATCTCTGGTTAGAAAAATATGTTAAAAATAATGAAAGCCATAAAGAATCGGAAAGATAAATACTTGATTTTTGATCCGGATTCAGAAAGGTTAAGCATAAATCATCGATTTTCTATAATCTAATAAATTTAAAAAGAGGATTATGAATGTCTCTTTCAAATAATAATATTGATATAGATGATATAATAAGAAATGAAAAGGTTATAACCTTCTTCCAACCAATAATATCTGTAAAGAAAAAATCAATTGCTATTATGGAAGCCCTGAGCAGGGGCTTATTAGATGGTGAAATTGTACCATGGTTTTTTATACTGAGTCTTGCTTATAGAAAGAATTTAATAAAAGAGCTGGATAAATTGTGTATAAAAAAAGCATTAGAATATTTTAAGATTGTACATTCTGAAAACGAGGATTTATTTTTAAGCCTTAACGTGGATATTTTCAGTACAGATTTTTCTCATCTAATTAACTCAGTGACTAAAAAAAATCTTAACCCGAATAAAATTGTAATAGAGTGTAAGGGATTTCTTGTTAAGGATGTCGGAATTTTTAATGACACTGTAAAGCCTTTCAAGGATTTTGGCTTTTTATTGGCATTGGATGATATTGGTGAAAAAGAGCCCAGTTTGGAAACTATTTCCGGTATTAACCCAGATATAATGAAAATAGACAAGCAATTAGTAAGAGATATAGAGAAAAAAGTTCCTCAACAGGAAACAGTAAGATCACTCGTTGATTTATCCCGTGAAATTGGAAGTAATGTTGTTGCAGAGGGTGTTGAAACTGAAGAGGAAATAATGCAAGTCCTTGATCTTGGGGCTGATATGCTTCAGGGGTACTACTTTGCAGAACCTCAGAAAATAAATATTAATATTCTTAACGACGTTCAAGACAAAATTGAGTATATTGTAGGTAAATTAAAGATGTGATGACTATGTTCTTAAATACATTTTCAAGTTTAGTTGCAGAGAATCAAGAATTCATGTAAAATACAGCTTTATCCACAGATTTACAGAGAGTGGGAAAAGATAGAACAGAAGTTATGTTTTAACTTTAAATTTGTGGAATGAGTACATTACTAATGATGGTTGAGCGGACAAAGTTGAAAGTATTAGTCGTTATCTTTTAATTGTTCTATATCCGAAGTATCAAAATATACATTGCTATTGAATAAATTTTTGTACTTATCTGCCCTTTTGATAATTGCTGTCCAATAATCTTTATAGTTATTATCAATTTTATCAATTATTTTGGTGTTCTCAATTAATCTAATTAATAAATTATTATGAAAATAACATCGACGTTCAAGTTTT
>JAGMEZ010000517.1 GCA_023127905.1 Caldifarciminota bacterium | reverse complement strand
TCAAGCTCTTTAAGATGTTTTACGGGTATATTTCTGTTCAGTGATTCCGATTCATCCCTGTGTCCCTGGAAAAACCCGCAATCAAGAATAAATCTCTTCCCATTTGTCTGAATATAATGGAGTGAACCCGTTACGGTCCTCGTCGCTCCCCAAAATTGGACAATCATACTCTACTTTTTCCGATTATTCTGTCAATTTTCTTAAAGATTGAAATTATAACGAATACCAACTCCTCCCTCAAGCTCCAATTTCGTATCTTCAATGATGTTCATCACGGGTGCAATCTCTGCAAATAAATCAATCGGAATTTCCCTCGGTAAGAATTCTATTCCCCCTACACCACGAATCCCGAAAGCAGTGTTATTGTTTCTACCTCCACTTCTGAATTTCAACCGAGCTCCAATTCCAAGATACCAAAGCAAGGTTGATCGTGACCTACCTTCCAATCGAATGGGAATATGGTAGAGGTAATCACCATGGATATGGAAGTAATCATCTCCGAAATTCCATGCAAGTGCAAGGTCTATGGCCGTGCGTCTCGATTGCCAGAATTTCAGACTAAAACCTGTTGGTTCTCCTATGATAATCCCGAGCCCCAGTTTTCCTGCGGATAGTATAGAGCAGAGGAGGAGAAGAATCACAAAAGATAAAATAATCTTTTTTAACACCATCTTTTCTCCTTTCTTGATATATTTTGTTTTATCGGTTTACATAAAATATCCTTTATCATATAACATTTTACCTCTTTTTTGTCAAGGGAAAAAGAAACCAACTAAATTGTTGACAAGGTAAATTTTTCACGGTATAATTATGCAAATAATTTGAGACCTGCATCGCCAAACATCTACAGAGAAAGATACAGAATCAATTCAACTATGAGATAACTGACCATGTCCTCTACTTTACAGGATTATGCTCAACATGTAAAAATTACTTACAGAGGAAAGAGCGCGTAATGAGTTAAGAATAAATATGAAATGGTACAGATTTTTATCATTTGTAATATTTCTATTATTTATTACAATAGGATGCTCTAAACCGGAGAAAAAAACAGGAAAAATTGCTGTAATGGTGAGTATAATTCCTCTGGTGGAATTTGTTGAAAAAGTCGGGGGAGACAAAATAACTGTATCAGCAATGGTCCCACCGGGAGCTTCACCCCATACATTCGAACCAACTCCATCTCAGCTTGTAGCAGTAGGCAAGGCAACAATGTATGTTAAGGTTGGATCACCAATTGATTTTGAAGTTATCTGGCTCGATAAAATCCTATCTTCAAATAAGGATATCTTTCTTGTTAATGCATCTTCTGGGGTAGAAATTTTTAGCAACGAATACACTTATCACAATTATGACCCTCATATCTGGCTCTCTCCCGGGAACGCAAAAATAATTGTCGGAAATATCTACAACGGATTTGTCTCAATTGACCCAGACAATAAAAAATATTATGCAGCGAACAAGGAAACGTACATCAAGGAATTGGACGAACTCGATATCGAAATTGAACAAATCCTGTCTAAAAAAACAAACCGTGTATTTATTGTGTATCATCCCGCCTGGAGTTACTATGCAAGGGATTATAACCTAAAACAGATTCCCATTGAAGCTGAAGGAAAAGAACCAACATTAAACGATATTAAATATCTTATTGATCAAGCCCGGAAACTCAACATAAAGATTATCTTTGCATCCCAACAATTTAACAAAGAAACTGCCGAGGTAATTGCCAGAGAAATCAAAGGATCTGTTATCCTGATTAATCCATTGGAAAAGAACTATATAAACAATATGAAAAAGGTAACGAACGCATTATCGAAAGCTCTGGAGTAGTAATGGATAATAGTATTATCGTTGATTTTCGAAACGTTTTCTTTTCATACAACACAATACCCGTTCTGGAAAACATAAATTTCCAACTGTATAGGAATGATTTTCTGGCAATTATCGGACCAAATGGTGGTGGAAAAACCACAATCCTGAAGCTTATGCTGGGACTGCTCAAATTTGATAAAGGATCAATAACTATTTTCGGAAAATCACCGCTTGAAGCTCGGAAGTCAATCGGGTACCTCCCTCAACATTTCACATCAAATTTCGATTTTCCCATAAATGTTCTTGAAACCGTTTTAATGGGCAGGTTGGGGAAAAGAGGTATTGGAAAACGATATACACAAAAAGACATTGAAATATGTTTAGAAGTCTTACAACACATTGGAATGGAACAGTTCAAAAACACCGAAATCGGAAAACTATCTGGTGGTCAAAGGCAGCGTGTTTTCATAGCGCGGGCTCTAGCTACAAAACCAAAATTGTTGCTCTTGGATGAACCAGTTTCAAGCATCGATATGAAATGGGAACAAGCCTTTTATAAATTACTTCATGAACTAAACAAGGAGATTGCAATTATTTTGGTCACACATGACATCAGCGTTATCTCCATGTACATCGATAAAATTGCATGTATTAATAGAAAATTATTTTACCACGGGTCAAAGAAGGAAGGTATGCACAAAATCTCTGAAATGTATGAATATCCAGTGCAGATAATTTCTCACGAAACCTCACACAGCTCATCGGGGGAGGGATGATCTGTGATTGATATCTTGCAGTATGAATTTATGAGAAATGCCCTGATAGCTGCCATTTTAGTCAGTATTGCCTGTGGTATTGTTGGAACCTTTGTTGTAATTAAAAAGATTGTTTTTATTAGTGGAGGAATTGCACACGCCGCTTTTGGTGGCATAGGATTAGGCTACCTGCTGAGAGTCAATCCTGTGCTAACTGCGATACCTTTCAGTTTACTTGCAGCAATAGGAATAGGGACAATTAGTAAAAAAGCCAAAATCAGTGAAGATGCAGCTATTGGTATTTTATGGACCGTAGGTATGGCTTTAGGAATTCTCTTTATTGGATTATCCCCTGGTTATGCACCAAACTTGTTCAGTTACCTGTTTGGTTCGATTCTTACCGTACCGTTTTCTGATATCATTATTATGATTATTCTCGATGTTATAATAATAGCAATAGTCTCTATTTTCTACAAAGAATTTCAAGCGCTATCATTTGATGAAGAGTTTACGGAAATCTCAGGTGTGCCCACAAAATTTCTCTATCTGCTCCTACTCTGTCTTGTAGCATTAAGCATCATTGTGCTCATTAGAGTTGTTGGTATTATTCTCGTCATCGCCCTGCTTACCATCCCCACAACAATTGTTAGACAATTCACCAACAGGTTGAAGTATTTGATTATATTTTCAACGATAGGTGCTATTTTTCTAACCATAGCAGGGTTATGGCTTTCTTACCTGTGGAATCTTCCATCGGGAGCAACTATCGTTCTGGTCCTTGCTGCAGTCTTTTTCGCCTCCACCTTAATGAAGAGAATTTAATTAAGAGACACAAACCACAAGAAAATTCTTGACAAATTTTATTAAATATGATAATTTTCTGTATGTTTTTAAACTATTACAATATCATGAAAGGAGTTGTAATGAAATATTTGATTTTTCTTATCCTATCCATTGCAATGATTGTCACATTCACCAATTGCAAACAGAAAGGATCAATCGCTGATATAGCACGGATACAACAAGCGCAGAATGCCATAAAAATAATAAGAAACGCTCTCGAAGAACACTATATTGATAAAAAAACCTATCCTCCTAATGACGTCAACCTGGAGGAAGTTCTTAAACCATACATTCCAAAAGTAGCAATAGGAGAGGGAGACAGCATAAGTAAATGGGAAAAAGAAATTGTACCAGCCTTTTCAGAAGGACCATTCTATACAACAGAGGATCCTGAGATAAATTACTTTGTTAAAGCACGGGCACGTGACTCCAACAAAACACCAGTGACAATAAGACCTGGAACAATAAGGGAGAAAAAAGAAGAGGAGAACGACAAAAAGAAAGGAAAGTAGAAGGAGGTAAATAATGTTTAGAAACTCGATGGTATTCATTTTTATTGCACTTTTTATTTCACTCGCACTCATTATTGGATGCGGACCCACTCAAACAGTAAAAAAAGGCGTTATAGAAGAAAAGCCAGAAACAAAGGAAGATGAATGCAAAAAGCATTTTAATATTGGATTTGAATATCAAAAAACAGCAATGTGGGAAGATGCAAGAATAAATTTTGAAAAAGCTATTGCCTGTAGTGCAAAATATGTAGATGCATACCTCGGACTGGGAAAAGTGTATATTAAAACTCAGCAATACGGACTTGCAGAAGAAACGTACAACGACCTTATCGAGAAGGTTCCAGGTACTGTAAAGGGATATATAGGGCTTGGTGCCCTCTATGTTAAGCTGGTCCGATACGATGATGCGATCAACGCATACAATACAGCAAAGGGAATCGATTCTCTCGAAGCTTCGGTATATCACGGTTTAGCGCATGTATACGAAAAAAAGAAAGATTTTGAGAAAGCACTCGAATTGTACGAAAAGGCTTACAAACTTGATTCTGATAGCCGCGCTATTGCCTTTGCTCTCGCCAAAATATACCTCGAACTTGAAAAATGCGAAAAAGCAGTAGCACTTCTTGCAAAATTGGCAGAAGAATTTCCAAAGGATATAGAGGTCCGGCTCTGCCTTGGGGACGCACATTACAATTGTAAAAATTACCAGAAAGCGCTCGAGCAATACAAAACTATCGAAGAGGATTTATCAGAGTTTGGAACAATCTATCTGAAGATAGGAAAAGCACATGAAGGTCTTAGAGAATACTCAAAAGCTGCTGAGTATATTATTATTTCAATAGAAAAGAGTGATAATAAACGCAATCCCTATATGCACCTTGTCAATATGTATCTTAAAATAAAAAATTACGGTAAGGCACATACATATATCACTGAAGCATTCACAATCACCCCCAACGACCCAGCACTTAACTGCATGAATGGTGACGTTTATCTCGGCTTTGGAGATGGCGCAAGGGCAGGAAAAAAGTACAAGACTGCAATTTCACACTACAAGACAGCAAAAGTCTGGTACTGCAAAGCGCAAGGAGATCCACAGTGGTCATCATATGCAGGTAATGGCATAAAAAGAGCAAATGCAAAGATTAAAAACACACAGCAACTCTTATGGTACGGGGATTAATACTATAAAGGGGGAATAATGGGAAAAAAGATCTTTTCTATCATCCTTTTACTTCTGATTGTTTACGGCATATGGTCTTTTGTAAATATAATGGGAGCAAAGATCAGATATGGTTCAATACGTGACCAGGTAAAAGCAATTGTAAAATACTCCCTCTCAGATTCCGATATTAAAATACGTAGAAAGATAAAATATAAAGCAGAAGAAGTAAAATTAGTCATTACAGATGAAGAAATTGAAATATCACGGCACAACAGTGATATCTCCATTTATGTAAGTTACACAGATAGTGCTGTTCTCCCCTTTGGCCTTAAAACCTTATATTACGAGCAGGAAATCGAGATCTCAAAGGAAGATATAGAAGAATGATAAGAAAAAACACTCTTTCAAAAGAGGTTCTTATCCTCAATCAGAACTACGAACCCCTAAGCGTTACTGAGGTTAAAAAGGCGTTCGTTATTTCATACCTTGGTAAAGCCCAGGTTATCGAAACATACAAGGGTACGAGCCTGAACACTGTTAATCAAAGTTTTCCTGTCCCAAGTGTTGTTCGTTTGAAGAGTTACGTCAGAATTTCAAGGAGAACTCTTTCTCCCACACGGAGAAACATCCTAAAAAGAGACAACTTCAAATGCCAGTACTGCGGCACTAAAATCGGTCCCATGACTGTTGATCATGTAATCCCAAAAACACTTGGCGGAAAAGACACCTGGGAAAATCTTGTTTGTGCATGTGTAAAGTGTAACACACGAAAAGGAGATATCTCTTTAAGAGAAGCAGAGGTAGAGCTTTTCCGATCCCCCAAAAAACCACGTTTTTTCTATCTTGTACATAACATTGTAAATATCCCAGATCCTACATGGCGTCCCTATCTTTTCCTTGATCCCTTATAGGAAAGAATGGGATTTCTTTTAATTTTACTCTTCATTCCCCTTTCCTCTTCACATTTATTTACTAACATAGAGATAAAGGGAAATAAATATTTCTCAACAGAAAAAATTATAAAATCCACAAACTTCTGTAAATCTGATAATCTTACAGAGGAAAAAATAGATGAGTGCTTGCGGGAAATACTTCAATTATATAAAAACACAGGATTCTTTGACGCAGAGATATACTACGAATTACAGGATAATACATTGAAGTTGAATATTTCAGAGGGTGAGCAATTCAGGTTGAATAACATTGAAATCAAGGGAAATCGATTTATAAAGGATAATGTAGTTTTAGGGCTCCTTGGAATTGGAAAAAACAGAATTTTCAGAATTGATGATTTCAGGAGGGGAATTGATGAAATACTTGATTTCTACGGGAATGGTGGCTTTCCATTCACCAAAATCATTCCCTCGAACTTCACAACAGAACAAAACAAGATAGACATTGGAATAGAAATAGAAGAGGGACCACGACTACGGTGGGGAGGTGTTTTCGTACAGGGAAATTCAATTACAAAGAATTATATCATCTCGAAACAGCTGAGAATACCGAAGGGGGATTACTTTTCAGAAAATCAACTATATACAAGTCATGCATGGCTCGATAAGCTCCAATACATTGAGATTGAGGACATCTTTCAATTGGTAAAAGGAGAGGAGAGCGGAACAGTTAGTCTACTCATTACCGTAAAGGAGAAAAAATCGAACAGGTTTAGTGGTATAATCGGTTATATCCCATCTCGTGAAGAAGAAAAGGGAGGATACATTGGTACTGTTATGACGGAAATGTTGAATCTTTTTGGAACCGGTAGGGCAATACGCATAGCATGGGAGAAACAGATTCCTCCATATACAAAACTCGACGTTACTTATAAAGAACCATGGATATTGGGAAGTCAGTCAAGCCTGGTGCTTAATCTTCTTCATTTTCTTGAGGATACGCTCTACACGTTTTCAAAAGCAAATCTCGAGGTAAAGACAGATGTTTCCCTTAACATATCTTTGAATATCTCAGCAGGTTGGGAACGATTTACCCCTGCATGCATTGATTTACCAGCTGCGAGAAAATATTCTCTTGGTTCTGCTATTGAGTTTTCCAATCTCGATTATCAAATCAATCCCAGAAAAGGTGTAGATTATATTTTCTTTACCGAGTATGGAAAGAAAGCCGCAACAAATGTGATGAAATTTACACTTGATTTGCTCAATGTCTTTCCTCTTTTCACAAATAATGCCTTTGCAGTTTTATTTTCAGGAAAAGCAATAAGGACGAACCATCCTCCGTTACCGGAATATGAGCAGTATACTCTTGGCGGGTATAACAACCTAAGAGGCTATAGAGAGAGGCAATTCAGAACAACCCAGATGCTTCGAGTAAGTCCTGAATATAGATATCTTGTTTCAAGAAAATCTCGGTTATACCTATTCTATGATTGTGCTTTTTTCAAAACAAGTACATACACTACAGGTACAACAGAAGACTTTTTTAAGTACGGGTACGGCGTCGGGGCAAAATTCACCTCTGGCATAGGAATAATCTCGATGGAGTATGCAATTGGTGAAGAGAAAACGTTTATGAAAGGTAAAATACACCTCGGTATAGACACATCATTCTAACAACTTCTTCCCTTTATCCCTTATCCTTAAGGACGGGTTTCCTAACCTCAATATGATGCGGGAACATCATACATAGCAGACGTGGTATGTAGCCGCAAACTTTAGGTTGCGGCTACAAAAACCTACATGTATCTATTTTATTTCACTGAGTACAGTAAAAACCAATATGAAAAAAGGGAATTTTCAAGGACTTTATAGTTTCTGAATCGTTTTGAAATAAGGTCCCAGAACCTTTTGTTGTGGTTTCTTTCTATTAAATGTACAAGTTCGTGGTAAATTATGTATTCGTTGAGGTTTTCAGGGAGAAATTTCATCATCGTATTAATCGTTAGATTTTTCTTTGCGCTGCAACTCGCCCATTTTGTACGCATTTTTTTGAAATAGATTTTATTGACTTTTACTTTCAACTTTCTCGAGTCCTTCTGAGAAAGCTTAAAAACAAGATTTCTAAACTCGTCCTCAGTTCGTCTAACAATTTTCTTTCGTTCAGCATCCTTTAGACAATCGGCTATGAATTTTTGTTTTTTCTCAATCCAGTTTATATGTTTACTAATCATTTCTTTTGGGTCTGCACCAAAAGGAAGAATGAGTTGTAGTATTTTTGTCCTAAACTCAAGCCTTGGATATTTTATGTTTCGGTATTTGACCTTATACTCGATTTTTTTATGTTCCATAATATTTAACATTCTCAATCATCTTATCAAAAAGATTGTTCATTTCTTCCATAGTTAAATTATGCCTTGCCTTTATTCCCCTTACAAACCTTCTTAGCTCTTTCTCTACGTCCTTTCTTACTGTAGTTTGTTGGAGCCAACCAGTAAACATATATTTCCGCAATTTTTCAGATATCTCGTTTATCTCCTCTGACATCTTTGATTTTTCCCCTATTTTTCCCTCAACAGTCAAAAGCAGTGCATATTCAAGGTCTTCGAAGTCAAGTTCCCTTTGCCTCGCAGATAGACCATTTATATCTTTAACAATATTAACCCCCTCATTGAAAATCTTCTCATAGTCTTTGACTTTCTCTTTCCACATTTCAAGCAATCTTTCAACCCTCTCTACAAGAGTTTCATATATGGGGCTCCTATGCTTTTCCACAAGCACAAATTTATTTAATGTGAAGAGAATATTTGCTGCCTTCTGCTTTTTGCCTTTAACTTTTTCATTTAATTTCTTAAGATATTCCTCATCAAATGATACATATGGAAAGTCTGTTTTAATCTTTTCAATCTCTGTAGTCTCATAGATATATTGCAGTGTCCTATTGAAATACCTTCCAATATATCTCTCATAATTTGGGTTTTGAAAAACCATTTTTGTATAAAAAGTATAAATTGCAGAAAGCCATTTAAAATCATCAAAATATTTAAGTTTAATTTCATCGGGACCAAGAATTTCGAAGATTTTACGTAGTTTTTTATACTTCTCAACAAAAGACTTCTCTTTCTTTGTATCACCTGTTAACACTTCAACTGCCTTCAGAAGTGTATCTCTCTTATACGTTTCTGGAACTTCTTTCAATATTTTCTTCAATTCTGAAATAGCATTTTTAAATTCCTTCCTGACATTCTCATAACTGAACAATACACCTTTTATATCATCTTCATTATAGATTTCAAGTGCTCTTTTGAATTCCTTTAATATTCCGACATAATCAATAATAATACCAGCTTCTTTTATGTCTCGGTAAGGTCTGTTTGTTCGTGCTACAGCCTGAAGCAGTCTATGCTCCTTCAATGGTTTATCAAGATACATACCCTGTAAAATGGGAGAATCGAAACCTGTAAGAAGCATATCAGTAACTATCAATATCCTCGGATATTCTTCTTCTTTAAATTTATCTATAACATCTTTTTTAATGTCATCATAATCCTTCCATCCATGCCTTTTTCTCATTTCTGCAACGCATTCCTGAATAAGAATGTTATCTTTTCTGCCTGCTGTCATTACAACTTCTGAATATTCCGCTGGAAAATACTTATCTATTTCAGTCTTGTAAAGAGTACAAGCTTTTCGACTTGCTGCTACAACCATTGCCTTGAATTTCCCATCAAAATTTTCCTTAAAATGATTGCTAATATCCTTGGAAATTTCTTTTATCCGGTTAGGGTTTTCTAGATATAATTTAATAGTACTCAGTCTCTTTTTTGTCTTCTCTTCAACACCTTCTCTAACCTCTTCGGGAATTTCCTCCATTTCACTTTCAAGGAATGTTTCAAGCATATCCTTATGAAGATGTAAATTCTCAAGCCTTGGTTGATACACAATTTTAACGGTGAAACCATCTTTTATAGATTCAGTAATGAAATATCTGTCAAGGTATGGTTCTTCAGGAAGATAACTGAATTGTTCGTATGTATCCCTGCCAAACTTTGGTTTTGATATTGGTGTTCCAGTAAGAGCAAAATAGTACGCATTTTTTAAAATTTCTTTCATCTGCGCGGCAAGTAAGCCATACTGTGTTCTGTGAGCCTCATCTATGAATGCAATTACATTTTTCCTTGTCATAATTGTCTCTTGTATTTTTGTTGTCTCTTCAATTTCTGTCTGTAGTTCCTTCAATTCTCCACGTTTGAATTTATGAATAAGTGTGATAAACACACCTCTCTTTCCCCTATAATTATCGCTCTTGATAACTTCTTTCAGGTCTTCAACTGAGCCGATAACCTCAGGAATAACAATATCAAGGGCGTTAAATTCATCAGCAAGCTGACGTTCAAGGTCTATTCTATCAACAATGAAGAAAAGCGTCGGATTTTCCAAAACAGGAGTATAGTAAAGCTTATTTGCAGCAAAAATCATAGTTAATGTTTTCCCACTTCCTTGCCAGTGCCAGATCAAACCGTTTTTTTTATCTTCTCGATTCCGGAGATTATCAATTACCCTGTTTACGATTTTATTAGCAGCTTGATATTGCATATATCTCGTGATAACCTTTGTGGCATTTCCCATTTCAACCCTGAAAAACAGAAAGTTTCTTATAATATCGAGAAGTTTATCCTTTGAAAGAATAGATATTGTGGCATCGACTGAGTCTTTAGAGCCAGTAGAGTCAGAATGTTCCTTCCATTCATATTTCCATACATTTTCCTGCCAGGGGACAATGGGGAAATATTTCGCTTGCGCTTCTGCGGCAACACCAATCTGGACATATTTATAAAGCTCAGGAACCGTATTTTCGTAATCTTTTATCTGACGATAAGCATTAAACCATGATTCCGACATATTAGCAGGATTTTTACACTCAATATTCACAATTGGAACCCCATTGATATAGAGCATTATATCAGTTCTTATCTTATCCCTGCCTTGATAATTCACCTGCCTGCTTATCATAAATTCGTTATTCTCCACATTTTCATAATCAAAAAGTTGAATCCTTTCAACAATTGCTTCTTTTTCAAGTTTTATAGGGATACCTTTCTTAAAAAAACGTAGGATTTTCTTTGCCCCATCTATACTCGTTGTTGCAAGTTTCAATTCATTCAAAGCCCTGTTTATGTCTTCCTGGGTTAATCCTGGAATCTGATTAATCCGCTTAATTGCCCTTACAACATTTGTTGCAAGAAGGGGCTCTTCAAAATTATCCCTCTCAAGCTCATCAGCAGAAACAAACTTCCAACCCTTTTCTTGAAGTTGCTCAATAAAATAATCTTCCACAAGATTTTTTTCAGAGAATTTATCCTTCATGATCATTTTCACTTCCATCCATATTTCCTCTCCCTTGATGCTTGCCTATCGAAGTCTTGACGTAGATAGGGGATAAGTGCTTTCTTTTCTTTCACACTATACCTCCATTTTCCCACGTCAACAAATCTTTCATCAAACCTTTTTTAATTCGTTCCGCAAACTATATTCTAAAATCCACTTCCATAGAGGTATAAACTCTATTCTTTTCCCTGAAACCTCTATTTTATCCTCCCTGTTCTCTGTTATAATTACACCTTTGTTTAGTTTAAACTCATCCATTGCTTTCGATAAATTTTCCGTTTCTCTCTGGAAGGTGGTTTCTTCTTCAGGACTTAAGCATACCTGAATACATTCCTTAACCTTCTTCCCCTCTCTTATAACGAAATCAACCTCTTTTCCTGTTTTGTCTTTATAGTAATAAATCTCTTTCCCTCTCTGCTTCAACTCATCAAATACGAGATTTTCGTATAATCTTCCGGTATCCATCGTAGAGGAAAAACCAACAGATTCAATAAATCCGTTATCAACAATATAAACCTTCTTTATTCTCGAGTGAATTTCCTTCAATGAATGAGAAAACCTTGATAATTCAAAAAACATATAGGTTGATTTCAGGTATTCAACATAATTTTTAACAGTGTGAACACTCCCCAGTCCATAAATATTCTTAATCCTATTGTAAGAAAATTCCTTCGCAGCATTTGAAATGAGAAAATGAGCGATTTCCTTTATTGTTCTCAAATCCCTTACCTTATATCGGGCAACTACATCCTTTGTTATAACATCTGAAAACAGAGTTCTGAGTATAGATATTTCTTCATAATAGACAACTTCGGGAAACCCACCTGACCTCAGGTATTCATCAAATAGTTTCCTGATTTCTGCCCTGCTATCAGTCCTGTAAAGCATTTCTTCATTTACTTCAATCCCTTTATACCGCAAAATTTCCTTGAAGGAAAACGGGTAAATCTCCATCTCCATATATCTTCCAGTCAGAAGGGTGGCAAATTCTGAGGAAAGCAACTTTGCATTGGAACCTGTGAGAAATATTTTATAACCTTCGTTGTAAAGTCTTGAAACAAATTTCTCCCATCCTTCGAGGTTCTGAACCTCATCCATAAAAATTACTTTCTTTTTCCCGAACAGACTCATAAATACTTCCATAACTTTGTTCATATCCTCAAGTGACAGAGAAGCGAGTCTTTCGTCATCCAAATTGAGATAATAAACATTTTCCATTTCGTAAAATTTTTGTATGATTTGAGAAAGGAAGACTGACTTACCCGCCCTTCTGTGTCCCGTTATCACAACAATGTGTTTTAATCTACTCAAAGGCAAAACTAACGGAAGCAATTCACGCTCCACATATTCTGGAGAAGGCTTTATCAACCCCTTTTGCTCTATCAATACCTGTTTAAGTAAAGTTTCTCGAACCATATTTGCTCCTTAGTGCAAATTTTTCACTATTTTTATGCACTATACTGCAAATACTTCCCGAAGTCAAGTGTAAAATTTCCATTATTCAAATTTTAACCCTCTTCTGTTAACAAAATCACTCATTAAACCCTTCTTTGATCCTCTCATCTTTCTGCTTCTTTCTTCTTTTCGCTTGTCATTGCAAGCCTCCCACATTCGGTAGAGCCAGTCTTGAGCCACTCGTGGAATTTTCCTTGAGTGAAAAAACGAAGGACTCAAGGGTAAACTCCAGAGAAGGATGGCAATCTCATACCCGCACTCGTTTTTCTCCTGTCAGCAAATCATTCATTAGACCTTTCTTTATTCTCTCAAATTTCTCTTTTCGTATTCTCAAAAATTCTAAACGATTATCCACAGTATTTAGAATTTCAGCAATTTTTTTTTGAACTAATAATGATGGGAGTGCAAACTTAAATTTACTAATTGCGTTCCACGATGTTCGTGGATGATTGGTTCCGGCAGTAGTAGATATTGCAATATTAATAAATTTTTTTGAATGAATAATATATGTAAGAAGCTTTCCTATTACTCGATTCTTTTCTGGAACTAAAACTATCAGATCGGTTGAACAAATACCATCAAAATCTGTTATAACTGCTTTATCTAAATAAGGTCTCAATTTACCATATAAAATATCGTTACTGAAGAACCGAAATTTTGTACTTTTTATTGATGTACTTGGCGCATATGTCCTTAAGCTATTTTCCCCAGAGACAAGATGTTCTAATCCTACAAATCTAAGATTTTTTTTATTTGTTGGATGAATAATTTCCCTTCTTTGATTGCATACTTCTCCCAATTTAAGCACTTCCCACTCCTTTGGTATCTTGCCAACCTTTGTATCTTTGAATTCCTTATGTCCGATTCCTTTTGTTAGAAGTTGCTGCATTAATCCTTTTTTAAGTCGTTGAGTCTTTTCTATAGCCTTATCTACCTTCTCAATCGCCTCATCCACAATCCCCAAAACCTCCGCAATTTTTTGTTGTTCTAGAAGAGGGGGGAGAGGGATTGGAATTCTCTCAATTTCATTTCTTCTTATGGCTTTAAATGTAGAACCAGCGGCAAGAGATTTAAAAATCCTTTTATTAAATGCTAAACAGTAAAACAGATATAAGTAGTGAAGTCTGTTGCTTTTTGGTCTAATGGCAGTTAAACCTCTTCCAATGCAACTTTTAAAGGGAGTGATATTTACATCTCCTACTGGGGCTCTAACTGAAAGTAATAAATCATTTTTCTCCGCGATTCTTATTGGTTGAGAACAATATATCAAAGGCGATGGGTAAATTTTACCAAATTCTGCTTTACCTTGTAAAAATGGCAAGCCTTTTCCCTTCCTATTATAAGTTGAGGATGGAGGAGATTGTCCCATAATTAAATCAACTATATTTTTGTTTCCTAATTTCGCGACTTCCCACTCTTTCGGGATTTTTCTGGTTTTGGTTTGCTCAAATTTTTTGTTCATATTTCAGAAAATTTTCCTCAGTCTTAATTATTATAGGTTTTGGCTGTCGGCTGCCACTTACTTTGCTTTCACCAATATCAATCAGAATTGGATAAATTGAAAACTGGTTTGTAGGTATCATTTCAGGAAATTCATATATAGGTCCAGCAAGACGGAATATCACATAATACGCATTCTTGATTCCTCTGAGAGATTTAACGTTGTTCAAATAAGCATGGAGTTCGGCAATTCCTTGAATTAGTCTATGTTTAGAACCATTATCTTTATAGATTTTTACCTCTACAAATAGTGGGCTTTTCGCATCTTCTAGAAGGTCAAATTCATGTTGCCCTGCTTTGAAACGATAAAATACTGTTATACCTTGATCAAAAAGATATTTAGCTACATCTTGAGTAAGAATATGTTCTATTCTTGCTTTTTTGCCTTTTTCAAAAGAATCAATTAAACTCCACAAATATTCTCTATTATACCACTGAGATCTGAGTTTATACCTGTGTATCAGTTGAGTTGGTAATAATGTAAGACCAATCTCCATTCTTAAATATTCATAAATTCGAGTAATGGATTCCTTTAGATTTTTTATGCCTTCTCTTACTCTTTCTTCAGAAAAATCACTACTTTTGTAATCGGAATATTTCGACACCAATCCATATACTGCATCTTTAATCCATGAACCATAATGCCAATATGCTTTCAAATCATCTATTCCAGCCCTATCAAAAAAATCCCTCTTCGATGTATAATTTCTGGGTTTAGGATTGATTGCTTCACTCATTTGAGAAAGTGCTAAGATTTCGCTCCCCGCAGAGATGCGACAATAGTTAATCCAATCAAATTGGGTGTACTCGTGTTTTTCTCGAAGATTTCTGTATTCGATAAATATTTGCTCATCAATCTCTTGTGTTTTAGACCCCTTTTTATCTTTAATCTCATACATTTCGATTTTCGTTCCGATAATTGAGATGAGTTTAGCTACATCACTTCTATCATCAAGTAAGTCGGGCTCCATTGGAAAACTATCTACTCTCTTTACTTTATTCATAATATCATTAAAGGCAGCGAATGAACTTCTATATTCAATGCTAACCTTATCTGGGCCTGGATATTCCAT
>JAGMEZ010000516.1 GCA_023127905.1 Caldifarciminota bacterium | reverse complement strand
GATTTATAATCAATCTCCATCTTGCATTTTTTGAACCTTTATGTGACATAGTGGAATCAAGTAAAAGGTAATTTCTTGTCTTTATCATAGGAACATCAATATCAATCCTTAGAAAATCGCAGAGAAAACCAAGCCTTCTTATTACGCCAGAATTTCCAATTTCCCGTGCATACTTAACGATCTTTTCATGGTCAAGGTTGTCCTTTTTTAATGCCTTAGCTACCTCAACACCACCACCACAATACTGAAGTTTATCAAGACAATCAATTATGGTTTTTTCCCTATCTGTGATATTAATCTTAGTTTCTTCAATCCACTCGGTTCTTAGTCCAAAAATTTTTTCTTTCTTTATCCTTACGATTTTATATTTAACTTTAAAAACTTCAATCTCTTGCTTTTTCTTTCTTGCAGTCGTCTGAATAAAAACTGTAGATGGAATCTGTTCAGTCAATCCATAAAAGTTAAGAGCACTCCAATACGCAATACAGTACGGATTTACAAGCATTGAGCCAATAACAAATTCATTAAGCGTATATTTCCCCTTCTCTGCACCAAGCGGTATAATCATATACTTGCCTTTTTCTATGCGCTCAATCCAGCCTTTCTTTTCTAATCGCGAAAGTATTACCCACAATACATCTCTTTGAATATTAGATATCTTCAAGAGGCCATCAAAAGTAAATGTGTTTCCTTTTTTAGCCAGTTCCTCTAATAAACCAATTCTCATTTTAATGCACCATCCTTAACAATTTTGTTATGTTTGGTGTATGGAATTGAGAAAAATCAGAAATTCTCATTTTCGCTTGACATAATACCCAAATTTGTCCATTTAGTCAAGTAAGAATGAGAATATAAGAAAATAAATTACACATCACTCACTTTATCCTCACCTTCAAAACCTTATTAGTATCATTCCCAAACACATCCACCACCTTTATCATTTGGTTAAAATATTTATTTCGATAAAGACTCAAATAGGGGGTTTCTTAACCCTGTGCGTATAAAAATTGAAACCCTATTTTATTTAGCAAACCATATTATATAAATAAATAAAAATCAATACTTTTCTGTGAAAATTTCCTGTTAATGGGGACAGTCTTTGACTTTATAAATCTTTACTTTTAGAATCGGATTATTAATTTGTGCTTCTTAGGTTTTTCTTGCTCGACCAAATGTATAACATACCTTAAACTCGATTTTATCTGATGTTCATATACAATAGTCCTTCTCTCTTAGCCCAATCCATTCTCAAGTGCTAAATCATGGATTTTGCTAACAAACATCATCGCACTCAAGCACTCAAGCACTCAAGAATTTTATCTCTTTACTGTTAAGTAACATCAGTCCATCTGCTTCCTCAAAAATGTCGGAATCTCGAGGTCATCTATGGAGATGGTGCTGAGTTTACCCTTGTCTATTTCTATTCTCTCTTCTTTCTTTTTGTGCCGTAAGAATGTTGGAATATCCCTGTATTCCTGGGATTTCAACAACGACAGCTCATCAGTATCAACTTTTTCAGGCTCTTCCTGAACACATTCACCAATTCCTGTTGCAAAAACAGTAATATTAACCTTACTCTTCTCTCCTTTTACAAGACCGAAGTAAACATCGGCATCGTTTCCTGCTGCTCTCTGAATAACAGAAACAGCTTCGGTTGCTTCAAGGAGAGTAAGATCATCACCACCGGTTACATTAATGATAACTCCTTTTGCACCTTCTATCGATACATCTTCAAGAAGCGGGCAGCTTATTGCTTCCTGTGCAGCATCTATCGCTTTATTTTCTCCCACTCCCGTTCCAATTCCCATGATTGCATCACCCCTGTACGTAACAACCGTCTTAACATCTGCAAAATCAAGGTTTATCACTCCCGGCTTAATAATCAACTCTGATATTCCTTTTACTGCCTTTAAAAGCACACTATCCACCATCTTGAAAGCTTCAAAGGTTGATGCCTGCTTACTCACTACAGTAAGTAATTTCTGGTTTGGAATAACAATCAAGGTATCGACTGCCTGTCTCAATGCCTTGATACCATCTTCTGCCTGTAAAGCTCTCTTTTTTCCTTCAAAATTAAATGGTTTAGTAACAACTGCAACCGTCAGAATATTCATATCTTTCGCTACAGCTGCTACAAGCGGAGAAGCACCAGTTCCTGTACCTCCGCCCATACCAGCAGTTATGAAGACCATCTGAGCATTCTGTAAATTTTCTCTTATTTTATCAATATCCTCCTGAGCAGCCTTCATTCCAATTTCAGGATCACTACCTGAACCGAGTCCCTGTGTCAATTGTGCCCCTATTTGCATCTTTGACGTTGCTTTTGATCGTGATAGTGCCTGAAGATCGGTATTTATAGAAATAAAATTAACACCATCAAGTCCTTCTTCTATCATTCTGTCAACTGCATTCCCACCACCACCACCTACACCAACAACATTTATTTTTGGAATAGTTCCCTTTTCTTCTACAAGCTCAAACATTTTCCCTCCTTTTTTATTAAATAGTACTGTGAAAAGATTCACCACAGAGCA
>JAGMEZ010000515.1 GCA_023127905.1 Caldifarciminota bacterium | reverse complement strand
CGACACACATAGAGACAGCCGCAATTGCAGATGGTCCCAGTTTCCCTACGAATATCAGGTCAACAATATTGAATAAATCCCAGAGAGCGCTGCTAATAATGGTAGGAAGAGCAAGGTGCCAGATATTTTTTATAATGTTTCCTTGTGTAAGATCTCGTCTTTTTTGCATAATACCCTTTACCATTAAAATTTGCAAAAATCAAACGTTTTTGTCATATTTTCTTTCGCTTCGAGTCCGTCAAAGGTGGGCGTGGTAATACCGGTGTTGCAACTGTATGTATAAAAAACGTGCAGGAAGATTTCCTGCACTTGTTATAACAGCTTCACCAGTTTCTATGGGGGATAGTTTATTACTCTCTTGCTGTATAATATCTCCACCCCTCATAACAATTTGACTCGCAATTCCACCCCCCCATGATGTAAATAATTATTTGCTGCGTTCACAATAGCATCAACGTTGAGTGAGAGCAAGTCACCCCGGGTGATTACAATTTCTTTATTTATTTTTCTATAGTCAGAGTTTTTTCCCAAGCAAGACAAGGACAAGACCCCAGAATGTACCTATTGAGGTTGCAATAACATTTGCTATTAACTTCCAGAAGGAAAAATCCTTCCACATAAACCAGACGGTCACTCCAAAGGCGACTATGGAAAGTAAAATGAAAATTATTCCAATAATTCCTATCACTTTATTCATTATTTCTCCTTTCTTTTCTATCCACGTTACTTATATTTCAATGTTCTCTTTCAACTACAAAATCGCATAGGTTGATAAGGGACCTCTTTGAATCTGAGTCCGGAAATATACTGATGCTTTTTTTTGCTTTTTCAATGAATGATCGTGCATTATTTTTTGCTTCTGCAAATGAGTTATATTTTTCAAGTAATTTGATAATTTTTCTAAGGTTCTTCTTCTTTATTGTTACGAGATCTAATAATTGCTTTCTTTCCTCAAAAGAGGCATGTTCATAAAAATGAATAAATGGCAGTGTGAATAAGCCATCTTTTATATCACTTCCTCTTCTTTTTCCAAATTTATTCTCATCACCTATAATATCAAGTATATCATCAGTTATTTGAAATGCTAACCCGAGGTTTCTCCCGTACAATAATAATGCTCTCTTTTGAATAGTTTTTGAGTTACTTAAGAAGGTAGGGATAGTGCAACAAGCAGAAAAGAATGATGCTGTTTTTTGTGTAATAATACTATAGTATTCTTTTCGTGAGATTGCGACTGAGTTATTTAATAATTGTGTAAGTTCACCGCTGAACATTTTATTTGCCGTTGAGAGGATAAGTTTTGATAATTTTTTATTCAGTTGTATATTTCCATCAAAGGCACAATTTAAGAGTACAGCTCCGTTAAGATATAAATAATCGGCAACAAGGATTGCCGAATTAACGCCAAATTTTGAATTGATGGTTTCAGTTCCCCTTCTAAGGGTTGATTCGTCGATTATATCATCGTGAACGAGAGTTGCTGTATGGAAAAGTTCAACTGCTGTTGCAAGTTTTATGATTCTCTGCCCACTTAAATTTAACATTTTGGAACAAAGTAAGACAAGTGCAGGTCTGATTCTTTTGCTTTTTTCGGTTAGTATTTGTAAACATGCATCCCTGAATGGATCTGATTTTTGTGGAATAGTTTCCTTTATTTTAGCGTCAACGTCTCGAATTTCTTTATCAACAGTTTTATAGATTTCATTCAGGTTCATTCGCTTTCCTTAATTAACTTCAATGCTTCATTCATTTTTTTCTTTGCTTTTTCCAGGATTTCCTCAATATAATCGGGATTATGGACTCCTTTGCTGCCATCAGCTCTGACATAGTATAATAATTTTTGAGCATCTTTTATAAGTTGTTTTGCCTTTGCATTTTTTCCGGATTTTGCTTCTTTAATTTTCTTTTCGACCTCTTTTATTGTCTTCATTGTAGATGTCTGCCATTCGTCAACAAAATCCATATATTCCTCTTCGTGACACTTAGCGCATGCTTCCTTTATTCTTACAAGAGAGCTTGGTTCTTTTACTTTTTTATGACAGGCTATGCAATCGATTGTATTTGATTTATACCCCTCAACTCCTTTAAATCCTGCTATCGATAAGCCATTCTGAATAATATTTGGAATGGAATGGCACTTTGAGCATTTAATGTTCTTCTGTGAGTGATGGCAGCTTCTGCAGCTTGCATCACCAATTATTAATTTTCCGTGTATTTCCTTTTTTTTAGAGTGGCAGGTTTCGCATTTTGCCACGGATTTATGGCGGAGATGTGGGAATGACTGATTGCGATATTTTGTAGTCTTTAGTGTTTTAATTTCTTTATGGCAGTCAAGGCAATTATCACTGAAAGCAGCCTTGTATGTGTGAATAATATCACTATGACACATAGCACAATCTACTGTATGCACAAATGTGTGTATTCTATGAAGTTTTGTAGATGTAAATTCTTCTTTTTTTTCTTCTTTTTTATGGTGACAGAGGTCGCACCTCTCCTGTTTTACTTCTTCTCGCTTATGCTCAGGTTTATGACAGTTTGAGCAGGGAATTTTATTTTTAAGAACACCAGAATGGTCATATTCCTCTATAGTATTTATGTTACTCAAGTGGCAGTCAAGACACCTCTCGGGCTCTTTTTTTGAGATAATGTCAGTTATGTGGCAGAGATAACATGTTGAAATATCCAGTTTCATATGAACAGAGGAATCTGAAGCATGACATGATGTACATTTCAGTTTTATATTTATTGGCATTTCTTTGTTATGTATGCTATGGGAAAATGTGATTCCTTCATAGATAAACTCTTTTTCATTCAATCTATCAATCTTATGGCATTCCTCTCTCAAACAACTTCTGCCTGAAAGATCACAGGTTATAGGTTCCTTTCCATAATTACCGCTTATATAGAGATACGATTCTTTTGCTGCTCCAATAACAGTTCCTTTAAAAAATCCCATGAACCCTGGTTCATTATGACACTCTGCACATGCTATACCTTTGTGTGTTGAATGTTCATAGGATTCATAATAAGGTTTCATATTGTGGCAGACATATCCGCAGAATTCAGGTGATTCTGCAACGGTGAAACCTACATATCCTGCAACAAGAATGAATGGTAGAATTGCACAGATTACGACGAGGACAACAAGGACAACG
>JAGMEZ010000514.1 GCA_023127905.1 Caldifarciminota bacterium | reverse complement strand
TCATTGGGGTAACACGAAAGTTACGTAGAAGAAGACTGTACTGCAGCGATGAATGCATCGAAAATTAATTCTCTATGATGGATATCATGTATTCTTTCAGGATGCCACTGTACTGCAAGAAAAAACCTTTCCTCGTGGCTTTCCAGTTCAAGGGATTCAACAATTCCATCAGGTGCATATGATGTTATACTCAAACCATCACCAATGTAAGATGGGTCAACTGCCTGATGGTGAGCAGAATTAACTGAAATCTCTTCACTCCCGAAAATCTTAAAGAGAAGAGAATCCTTTATAATTCTAATATCGTGTTCGCTATCAAGTGTCTTGCTTTTTTTATTATGTACATCCAACTGTTTAATATGTTGAATCAATTTTCCGCCACAAACAATATTAATAAGTTGAATTCCACCACAGATTGCGAGAACCGGTTTGTTAGTCTTTAAGACCTCACGGGCAAGATAAATATCAGCTTCAGCCCTCCGCTTATGGATAAGTTTCGTCTCTGGGTGCTTTTTTTCGTTATACAGTTCGGGAGGATAATCATCTCCACCTGTGAAAATGAAACCCTGTGCAAATTCAATATAGTAATCAAGCGAGGTCAAATCAAGAAACGGAGGAATGAGTAAAACCATTCCACCACTCTTCTGAACGGAATCAACATAACTGGTATAACTTGTATAAAAATCCCTGAATCTAAGATCACCAGGATTGTATCCATCAAACTCGGAATAAGACATGTTTATGCCTATAATCGGCTTCATCGCTTCTCCTTCTTTCTTTATCTTTACACTTCGTCATTGACGTTTCCTGCGAACTGCTATGGTTTTACGAAGTAATCTCATCTTTTGTTGGGTACAAGACCCAACGCTACATTCTCCCTACTGCCTACTGTCTACTTTTTCTATCGACAAATAACTACCAATAACTAATAATATACTATAAATACACAATTATTCTTCCAAGCTGCTTCCTTTTAACTTTTTACTTTTAACTTGTGCTTCCCCTTTCTCCCATACTCCCCCTCTCATTCTGTAGTCTACTGCCTACTCCCCTACTGTGTTTCTCCTGTCATCTGCGCACTACACTTTGCTCTATGCCCCAACCGTCTCCTTAAATTTTATATCCAGTTTCTCAAGTTCTAACAGAACTGGCTCGTATATTTCAGGGTCAACAGGAATTTTAACACCTTTTTCATTAATCTTTCCATCAAGTATCAGCTTGGTTCCTACTGCAGCAGGTAAACTAACCGTTCTTGCCATTGCTGTGTCGGCTCCTGGAATTCCAAAATCAACCAACATTGAAATAATCTTCTCCCTTCTTTTCTCTTCTGGATAATAACACGAGAATTCATGACGTAGAATAATCATATCCCTCTCACCCTTTTCGTACTGTAGTTTTTCTAATAGAAGTTTAACGAGAATATCAAGTGCAGATCCCTTTTCAATCTCTATCTTTCTATCGCTCAGAAGTCCAAGCCATTCAAATCGTTTCATTATATCGGACGATTCATCAATCTTCAAATTTGCTGCAAGCTTTTCCTTCACATCCTCCTTTGCATTAATCAAGGTACCCATAAAGTCTTTATAGGAAAAACCTTTAAAATCAACCATTTTCTTTTCATCGAGGAAACCAATTTCAACCATTTTTTTCCAGGTATCGCACCATCCCGGGTAGCGGAAAGTACCTCTGAACATTGATTTTGTTTCTTGTATCGAATACTTCTCGATATAGGGAATTGAATCCCTGTTTGTATACGCCTCAAAATCTCCTAGTCCCTCAACGTTGACCATGGAATAGTGTGCGAATAGCTCTTCACCAGGTATGAAGATCTCCTTTCCATCTTTTAGGAATCTACCATTATTTTTTCCTGCAAGGGCAACACCCCTCGGATTCCATGAAAATTTGTAACCAAATGGATTTGTATTCGCTTCAGGTGCTGGAAGTCCACCACAGTATGAAAAAAACCCTTCAATCTCTCCTCCCTTAGATTTCACATTATTAATAATCTTCATTGCAGACATATGGTCTATACCAGGGTCAAGACCTATTTCATTTAATAAAATAATTCCTGCTTCCTTTGCCTTACCGTCGCGTTCCATCATTGCTTGACTTACATATGAAGTTGTAACCATAGGTTTCTTTGCATCAATGCAAACATCCGCAACCTGAGTATGATAAGTATATGGAAGTAGACTAATAGTAATATCTGAAGATTCGATAAGCTCTTTAAGTTTTTCGCTATCGTCCACAACCCATTGTAAAGCTTTCCCTTTTGGATGCCCATCAATAAGCTTCTCCGCTTTACTTAATGTTCGACTTGCTATAGTTATTCCAATATCCTCCTGGCCTAAAAGATATTTAACAAGAGGCTTGGATACAAGTCCTGCTCCCAATAATAGAACATTTTTCATGCTACCTCCTCTCGACATTTTGCAACGCAAAATGAAGTTATTGTGTTATTGAGTAATTAAGTTATTTTACTCCATACTCCCTACTGTGTTCTTCTGTCATCTGTCTTCTGTTTTCTTCCTTCTGTCATCTGTCTTCTGACCTCTGTCTTCTGCATCTTATCTATTATTATAACCTCGTTTCAATCGTTAATTCGTTAATAACGTTTAGTCCGTTGATTTTCAACCAATCTAACCAATAAAACTAATCAAACCAATCAAACAATTTTTCTACTTTTAACTTGCAATTCAGTATAACGTTGCAGCTTCTTCCAACCGAAGGTTAACTTCCATCCTGAGATAATCGAAGGATATCTTCCATCCTGAGCGAAGTCGAAGGGTTACTTCCAATGCATAGCATTAATTCACTCTCCGTTTCACAATCATTCTGTCTTCTGTTTACTCCTTTAGGTACTTCTCAAGATACTTAAAATTATCAGTGAGTTCCCCACCGTATAGAATAACACCATTCTTTATCTCACAAGGAAGGTTGCAATTTTCAAATGACTTTGAAAAATCCGCCTTGACAACATCAGGGATAAACCTCATAAGGGTATTGCTAAAATGGATTGAGGATTCAACGGGTATCTCGCATGGAAGATTGTCAATTGCCATTATTACTGGTCCCTTTCCTTCACAACCATCTTTTGCAGTTTGAGTAAAAGGATCGTAAGTAAAGATTGGACAATCAGGTGTTGTAGAATGAAGTGTACATTCAATAGCACCTTCAATGTCACATGATATGTCACCAATAACCTTTAATCTTGGAGATTCTGACTCGTAAAGTTGTTTGAGATATTTCTTTGTAACAAATCTCGGATATTTTTCTTCCCAGTATATACAGTTTATAATAATTGCTAAATAATGGACAAAACTATGAAATCGAGACCTGTATTTTTCAGGATGTTCATAGTAATCCGTAAGGTTAAAAGATTCACCAGAGATGGATTCAACCATATCCTTCTCTTTAAAGACTGATTTATATATGACCCTGTTTGATGGAGAATCTATGTTTGGAATTTCTTCTGGTCGAATCTCCTCAACAGGTAAACAGTCAAGTATCTCTTGAACTCCTCCAGACACATTTCCATAACCTGTAATAGCAAAAATCAAGGGAGAGAGAACATCATCAAACCCTTTTTCAGTAATGTCTTTTCCAATCTGATTTAGGTGATTTTTCACTTCCTCTATTTTACTGTATTCATAGGTTCTTTTAATTCTTAAAAAAGGGTTTTTTATCCCTTCCCACTCCAGCCTTTTACCAAATGCCCATAATGTATCCATCATCCCCGCAATACCTGCAAATCTGCCAAAGGCGATAAGCCTCCTTCCGTTTCTATCCTCTATCTTCTCATAATCAATCAAATTGCATTTAAGCTCCATCATTCTTTTCAACATTAGCATGTTATAAGATTGTCCTTTAACGGTATGGGAGAAAAAAATATAAGTCTTGTGTGGACTAAAAAAATCAATAGGAATCTCTTTTACTGCAAAAACAAGAGGACAATCTGTAATATCTTCCTTTACCTCTCCTCCCACATCAACATAATCTTTATCCGGGAATATCCTGATATCTGATGGCTGTAACAATGTTTTGATATGATATTCATTAAATAATCTTTTTACATCCTGAGGAACAAGAGGAACCCTCCTTTCCCAGGGACTTTTATCTTCTCTTCTTACTCCAATAATATCATACATTACACCTCCCTCCTACAACTTCAGTACTGTGAAAAATATTTTGTCATTTATTAGACATTCGGATTTCTGGTTTCGTCATTTTCTTACTCCTACTTCTTACTCGTTTCATATTCAGTTCCTCTGCTAAATATTTTCCTGTATACGATTTCTTGCACCTTGCTATCTCTTCAGGTGTTCCTTCTGCAACAATATAGCCACCCTCATCGCCACCTTCAGGTCCAAGATCTATAATGTAATCTGCAGATTTAATAACATCCATGTTATGCTCAATTATTAACACTGTATTACCTTTCTTTACTAACTTATTAAGAACTTCTAACAGCATTTTTACATCCTCAAAATGCAATCCTGTTGTAGGTTCATCAAGAATGTACATTGTCCTCCCTGTTGCAATTTTTGACAGTTCTTTTGATAGTTTAACTCTCTGTGCCTCACCGCCGGAAAGTGTTGTTGCTGGTTGACCAAGTTTAATATAACCAAGACCAACATCATACAATAACTGTAACCTTCTCTTTATCTTGTATATATTCTTGAATGACTCCATTGCTTCTGTAACTGTCATATTCAAAATATCTGAAACACTCTTTCCTTTATATCTCACATCAAGGGTTTCCCTGTTAAACCTTTTCCCATTACAAACCTCACAGGGAATATATACATCTGGAAGAAAATGCATCTCTATCCTTATTATTCCATTACCCCTGCAAGCTTCACATCTCCCACCCTTCACATTGAAACTAAATCTCCCTGGTTTATACCCACGCATTCTTGACTCATGAAGGCTACTGAAAAGTTCTCTGACATACGTAAAAAGCCCTGTATAAGTGGCTGGATTTGACCTTGGTGTTCTTCCAATTGGTGATTGATCTATATTTATTACCTTATCTATGTATTCAAGACCTTCAATAGATTTGTACTCCCCTACAGGTCTTCTTGAGCGGTAAAAACATTTTGCAAGCGCTCTGAAAACAATATCATTCATTAAACTGCTTTTGCCCGAGCCTGAAACACCTGTGATACAAACAAATAGTCCAAGAGGTATTTTAACATCTATTGACTTGAGATTATTATGCTTTGCTTGCTTCACCAAAAAGAATCTTCCCGCTGGTTTTCTTCTTGAGGTAGGAATCTTTATTTTTCTCTTTCCGGATAGATACATACCTGTAATAGATTTTTTTTTCTTAACAATATCCTCTTTCTTTCCTGATGCAACCACCTCTCCACCATATTCTCCGGCACCTGGTCCGAGATCAATTATGTGATCAGCAGAAAGAATAGTTTGTTTATCATGCTCAACAACTATAACTGTGTTCCCTATATCCCTCAGATTCCTCAAGGTACGAAGGAGTCTCTTATTATCTCTCTGGTGCAAACCCACACTCGGCTCATCAAGAATATATAGAACACCCATTAAGCCTGAACCTATTTGAGTTGCAAGATGAACCCTCTGCATCTCACCACCGGAAAGCGAGTCAAAAGACCTGCTGAGAGTTACGTAGTTTAGACCTACGTTTACAAGAAAACTCAACCTGTCTCTAATTTCCTTAATCACTTGATAAACTATTAGTTTTTCCCTCTCTGTTAAAACAAGATCCTTTTCAAAAAACTTTAGAGATTCCTTGACTGACATTTGAACTATATCGTTAAGGTTCTTACCATGAACAATAATTGAGAGTGATTCTTTCTTCAATCGTGCTCCCTCGCACACAGGACAGGAAAGCACTGACATATACTTTTCAATCTCATACCTGATCCAATCAGACTCAGTCTCTTTATATCTCCTCATCAAATTTGGAATAATCCCCTCATACCCCCATTCCTCATCTTCACCATAAAGGAGAATTTCTTTGATATCTTCAGGAATCTGTCCCCAGGATGTGTTTAAATCAAAACTATATTTCTTTGATAATCTGTCAAGAATAGAAAGAATCCATTTACCTCGGGGCTCTCCCCAGGCACCGATTGTACCCTCAAGTATAGAGAGGTCATCATTAATAATAAGCAGTTCTTCATCTATTTCCATTTTGGTTCCAAGCCCACTACACGCTGAACACGCACCAAAAGGACTGTTAAATGAGAAGAATCTTGGTGTTATCTCTCCATAGCTAATATTACAATGGGGACAGGCGAGCAATTCACTGAAAAGAATATCCTCTCTGTTCTTCTCTGCTATAATCAACTGCCCTTCTCCCTCTCTTAATGCCATTTCCACCGAATCAGCTACCCTTTTTCTCATCCCCTTCTTTGTAATCAATCTGTCAACTACAATTTCAATCAGGTGTTTCCTATTTTTATCAATTTTAGGGATATCTTCAATTTCATATATCTTCCCATTAATCCTCACTCGTACAAATCCTTTTCTTTGAACAGATTTTAAAATCTCTTTATGTTCCCCCTTTTTACTCCTTACAATAGGAGCAAGAACCATTATCTTCTCACCTTTTGGGAATTCAAGAATCGCATCTGTTATCTGATCAGATGTCTGCTTGGTAATTGGTTTCCCACATTTATAGCAGTACGGAACACCGATATGTGCGAAAAGAAGTCTGAGATAATCATATATTTCTGTGACCGTTCCAACTGTCGAACGTGGATTTTTAGAAGCAGTTCTTTGTTGAATAGATATTGCCGGAGACAAACCTTCAATGAAGTCTAAATCAGGTTTATCCATAATTCCAAGGAATTGTCTGGCGTATGCTGAAAGCGACTCTACGTATCTCCTTTGACCTTCTGCATAAATTGTATCAAATGCAAGAGAACTCTTTCCTGAACCAGATATTCCTGTAATTACTACAAGCTTATCTCTTGGAATTTCTACATTAATGTTCTTAAGATTGTGAACCCTGACACCCTTAATACTTATTTTTCTCGTCGACATATTTTTTTACATGTTAATCTATTAGTATTATGCATATTATGTTCTTTTTAATGTGCCATTGCGACTATGCTTTCACACTATAAACTGATACAATCTCTCTTTCTTTAATTTGGATTTTTTTCTTTCTCACTAATCTAATTTCTTTCATTTATCTTTTTAATACATTGATAACGCAACGGGCTAATAATTCAGTAATTATATGATTAATCTGTGTAATCAATAAAAAAACATGGAGCAGAGCGGATTCGAACCGCCGACCTGTGCGTTGCGAACGCACCGCTCTCCCAACTGAGCTACTGCCCCGTTCCACAACTTTTCATTATAAAGGAAAAAAGAAATTGTGTCAAGTGTATAAATGTGAAAATCCTTTCAAATACGAACAACTGTATTATTCTTTAATATTCTACTCCTATATTTATCAATAATCTTTTTACTTTTATTCCAATGAATTCACATAGTCTGGATTTTTTTTCGAAAAGGGACAGGTCCCT
>JAGMEZ010000513.1 GCA_023127905.1 Caldifarciminota bacterium | reverse complement strand
GCCGGTAATTTGGCAAGAAGATTCAAGCAATCTTCGACTGTTGGTTGCCAGTAATTTTCCTTTCTCATTCCTTTTGCATACTCTTTTCTGAAGACTGATTCTTTTTCCATTGCCAGTATTGCCTGGCTCAACATTACCATTGGATGGGAATCCTTTGGCATTGCATTGAGAACATCCCAGATGTAACTGGGAACCTGGGAACGACTCTTAAAATCTTTTTTGAGATCGTCGAGGATTGAAGCATCTGGCAGTTCACCGGTAACGAGAAGATAAAAAACTTCCTCAGGTAACTTATCCTTTAATTCCCCGATAGGTGTACCACGGATTATAAGACCCTTATCTGGAGGAACTACGGAAGTATCACAAACAAGAGCCTTAACGCCTCTCATACCACCACATGCCTGCCTCACAGTAACTTCTGATATTACCTTGTCTGCATTCTTTTTTACGAATGCCGCAATGTCATTTCGCCATTCAGGAACTTTTTCCAGTAGTTTTTCTTTGAGTTTCAACATTTTGTTTGCTCCTTTCGGTTTTAGGTTAAGACTAAAAATTATATATTAAACAGGACGAGGTAATTCGTCTCTGGTTATATGAATAGAATGTTTAAGCAAGCACTTCCCTCGGGTCACTTATTTCACCCTTAATGGCTGAATAAGCTGCTGTAGCGGGAGAGGACAGGTATATAAAGCCTTTTGGATTTCCCATCCTTCCTTTAAAGTTCCGATTCTGTGTTGACAGCACAGCCTCATCATCACCGAGTGCACCCTCGTGGACTCCAACACAGGGACCGCATCCAGGGGCAAGGATATTTGCTCCAGCCTCAACAAATGTTTCTAAAAGACCCTCTTTTAATGCATTTAGATAAACTTCACGTGAGGCAGGGATAACAATCAAACGAACCCTGGGGTGTCTCTTCTTCCCTTTCAGTATGGAGGCTGCTATTCTTAGATCTTCTAATCTCCCATTGGTGCACGAACCTATGTAAACCTGGTTGAGCTTTATCCCTTTTGCTTCAGGGAAGGTTTTTGTATTATCAACTGTATGAGGGAAAGCAACCTGTGGTTCTATCGTTGTGGCATCTACAGTAAAAACCTTTTCGTACCCTGCATCATCGTCTGCTCGAATCTCAGTGTATTTATCCTCTCTGCCCCTCGAAGCAAGGTACGCCTTTGTCACATCATCGGTAGGTATCAATCCAGTTTTTCCGCCTGCTTCTATTGCCATGTTTGAGATAACAAAACGTGATTCCATACTGAGGTTGCTAATTGTATCTCCTGTAAACTCCATTGCCTTATATGTTGCACCGTCTGCCCCAATCATTCCGATGATGTAAAGGATGATGTCCTTTGAATAAACACCCTTGTTGAGTTTGCCATTGATGATGAATTTAAATGTTGTTGGAACACGAAGCCATACTTTTCCGAGTGCAAAAGCAAGTGCTATATCAGTCGAACCCATGCCTGTTGCAAAAGCACCAAGTGCTCCTGATGTACAGGTATGTGAATCAGCACCAACACATATTTCTCCTGGATTTACGAACGTTTCAACCAATCTCTGGTGGCACACCCCTTCACCTACCTCTGAAAGGTACGCACCTGTTTTCTCAGCAAATTTTCTTAAGATAATGTGCGCATTAGATAATTCCTTTCGTGGACTTGGTGATGCATGGTCAAGGAAGAGTATTGTTCTCTCAGGATTTAGGACCCTTTCCATATCCATCTTTTGAAGTTCCTGAACAGACAACGGACCTGTGCCGTCCTGAACCATACTAACATCGACTTTTGCAACCACAATATCCCCGGGTTTTACGTCCTTGCCACAATGTTTAGCAATGATCTTCTCTGCAATAGTCTTACCCATTTTTCCTCTCC
>JAGMEZ010000512.1 GCA_023127905.1 Caldifarciminota bacterium | reverse complement strand
AGGGTAAACCCGAATACAGGTTGGAAATTGATCGTGAAAAGGCTGCTCAGTTTGGTCTTACGCCATTCCAAATTGGTGCAGTTCTTCGCTCGAGAATTGAAGGTGTGATAGCAACCCAGTTTCGTGAAGAAGGCAATGAGTATGATGTACGAATAATGACTGATAAGAAATACCGCAATAATCTTCACAAAATAAGGTCAATGACCATTACAACACCTTTTGGTGACGTTCCCCTTCGAAATTTTGTCAAAGATACTATTGCAATAGGCCCAGTTGTTATTGAACACGAGGACAATTTCCGAATTGTATCGATTAGCGGAAACATTGAGGGAAGAGACCAGGGAAGTGTTGCCAGAGATGTTCAGAAAATCCTGGATGAGACTGAAACACCCGTTGATTTCGAACTCGAATTAAGCGGTGGTTTTGAAGAGATGCAACAATCTTTCAGGGATTTGGGTTTCGTTATTTTGATTGCTTTTCTACTGGTTTATATGATTATGGTCGGACAGTTCGAATCATTCAAGGAACCGTTTATTATTATGTTTACTGTTCCTCTTGCATTAATTGGTGTTCTGTGGGTTCTTTTCTTTACAGGTACAACTATAAACATGCAGAGTCTAATGGGGGTGCTTCTTCTCGGTGGTATTGTGGTAAACAATGCAATTGTGTATATAACCTATACAAATCAATTGCGTCGGGAAGTCGGATTACCACTTCTTGAAGCGGTTATTGAGGCTGGGAGAGTAAGACTAAGACCAATTCTGATGACTGCCCTGACTACCAGTTGTGGTCTTATTCCAATGGCTCTTGCAATCGGCTCGGGTAATGAATTACGTGCACCAATGGCACGTGCTGTCATCGGTGGTCTGATGGTTTCAACATTCCTTACCCTTGTCTTCATCCCAACTCTCTATGTAATAATAGAGCATAGGAGAGAGAAGAAGTGTGTTGAGGAGAGAAAATAATTGTTTTATTAGTTACATTCCTATTGTAGGGGCAGGTCTTGCACCTGCCCTTTCCCTTTTGGGTATGTCCCCCTACATTTGGTTGTTGAGTTTATTGTGTTTCGGTAGCCGCAGGCTCTTGTCCTGAGCCTGTAATGAGGTATTCGAACTGCTGCAAAGTTCTGAGTTTGTCCTGAGCCTGTCGAAGGGCGAAGTCGAAGGATCAGCCTGCGTTTTTTTTTTCATTTTCAAATAATATTGAACCTTTTGCTTTAGTTATGGGTTATAATAATAAAAGATTTTTTCTGCCAATAGAAGTGAAGAAAAAATTCTAATTATTAGTTGATAAATGCAAATTAAAAATATTATGGAAAGAAAAAATTAATGAGGAGGGAGAAAAAAATGAGAATGATAAGAGAGAAAATTGTTCCTTATTGGATTATTCTTATAGTACTTTTTTTACTTCTCATCATACCTTTACAAGCTCAGAAGATTGACTTAAAGCAACAAGCTATAGATGAATTCAAGAATGGAAACTATCCTGAAGCAATTTTACTTCTTGAACAAGCTGTTTCTAAAAATCCAGATGATGCTGAAATTTATTATAATCTCGGTTATTATACACATTATCTTTGTTATGATTCACGTCCTTTAAGTGGATTTAATGAAAGAAAATCTGACGAAATATTAGAGTATTTGAATAAAGCCATTTCTTTAAATCCGATGTATGGAAATGCTTACTACTTTATTGGAGTTGAGCATGGTGTTCGTTTCCTCAGTGCTATGATAGAAGGCAATATTGAAAAAATGCGCACTGAAATCCAAAGTGGGTACGAAAAGAAAGGATACCCAGATTGGTTAGTTGAATACGCCCAAAATATGTTAAGCTCTTGTGCTCCAAATGCGATTTTATTTACTGGTGGTGATCCTGATACCTGGGCTACTTGGTATCTTCAGTTTATTAAGGGTTATAGAACAGAT
>JAGMEZ010000511.1 GCA_023127905.1 Caldifarciminota bacterium | reverse complement strand
GAATTGCTCTACTCTCTCCCGTGGTTACATTTTTTTGTATTCCTTCAAAACCCCTAAAGCATAATCAATATCATACTGTGTGTGGTCTGCATTTATCTGGAATCTTATTGTATCATCACCCTTTGGAACTACAGGGAAGGTAAGACCTGTGGAAAGAATCCCTTTCTCATTAAGAAATCTGACAAGCTCTCTTGTCTTCTCTGTGTCCCTTATCATTAGCGGAACTATAGGATGATCGCTCTTAATAATCTCGAAACCAATTTCGCGGACGCCTTTTTCAAACCTCTTCGTCATTTCTCGCAGGTGCTTCAGAATTTCGTTCCCTTTATCACTGTCCAGCATAGCAAGGGATTTGAGGGATGCCATCGCTTCTCCGCAGGTGATGGGATTGGAATATATATAAGTAACAGCCTTTTCTCTCAGGTAAGTAACCAGTGTCTTATTTGATGTAATGTACCCACCATTTACACCAAAGGCTTTGCCGAGAGTACCGATCAGAACATCAACCTGTGCTCCGACATATTCTTCGGTTCCCCTGCCTGTTTTACCGAATGCCCCTATACCGTGGGAATCGTCGGCAACAACCAGAATATTTTCAGGGAATCCATTATCATACTTTTTGGTAATCTTCATTATAGCATCCAGATGCCCATAATCTCCCCTCATACTGAAGATTCCATCTGTTACCACAAGAACCCTTTTTGCCTTGCCGATGGATTCCTTTATTAGTGACTCAAGTTCGTTCATATCAAGGTGTTTGTAAACCTTCTTTTCCAATGGTTTTGAGAGTCTTATTGCATTTATTATACAGTTGTGGTTTAAATCGTCACTAATTACTGTTGTCTCTTTTGATATGAATGAAGAAAGAACGCCAAGTGTTGTGGCATAAGCTGCACTGTAGATCATTGCGTCTTCTCTGCCATGGAAACGAGCAAGTGCTTTTTCAAGCTCTCTATGAGGTTTAAATGTACCGTTTATAAAACGGACTGCACCTGGGCCGACACCATACTCTCTAGTCGCGTGTTCTTCAGCTTCAATTATCTCCTTTCTCAGCGACATGCCAAGATAGGAGTTTGAGTTCATTCGTAAAAACTCCTGATCTCCTTTTCCTTTCAGGAAATATCTCGTTCCTTTTTCACCTTCAGGTTTCTTCACTTTTGTGATGATAAACTCTTTGCCTTTTGCTGTGCCTTTTTCCTTTAATTCCTGAAGTTCTTTATCAAGTACATTTACTAATCTATCAATAGCCATTATTATCCCCTCTATTATCTTCTCTTTTATTGTTTTTTGAGTTTCTCGCTCAATTTTTCTATCATATCTTTTATCATTGCGCGAAGGTTGTATGTGGGCGACCATCCCCATTCTTCCTTTGCTATGCTGTCATCAAGATTGTTGGGCCAGGAGTCTGCAATCGCTTGCTTCTCAGGGTCAACATCATAATCAATTTCAAATTCAGGAATCTCTTTTTTTATCTCTTCTGCAAGTAGCCTGGGTGTTATGCTGAATGAGGTAACATTAAAGGCATTCCTGTGTTTCAATTTTGATGGGTCTGTTTCCATCAAGTCAACTGCTGATTTTAGTGCATCCGGCATATACATCATATCAAGCATTGTATCTTCTTTTAAGAAACAGGTATATTTTTTGTTTTTTAATGC
>JAGMEZ010000510.1 GCA_023127905.1 Caldifarciminota bacterium | reverse complement strand
ATTTTCTTGCTTCTTGCTTGATTGAACAATAGGTAAACTTGAGCTTTGTCGCTTAATTTCCAAGTATCAATTACCCAATTACCCCGAATTACCCAAATGTCAATAAAAAGTTTAAAAGTTTACTCCTGTCCCCAATTAAATTACAATTACTCAATTACCAATTACCCAATTACCAATTATTTTCCCTTATCTTAACTCTTGACAATTAATATTAAAAATGGTATATGGAAAACATATGGAATCTATAAAGTGTCCAAATTGTGGATTTGATAATCCCGATGGAATGAAGTTCTGCGGTAATTGTGGAAAACCTCTTTTTGAGCAAGAGAAAAAAGGTGAACGAAAAATTATCTCCATCCTCTACGTAGATATTGCCGGGTTTACAACGATATCGGAGACAATGGATCCTGAAAAGGTTCAGGACATGCTTAACACAATCTTTGAAAATATTTCTTACAGCATTAACAAGTATGGCGGAACCGTCCATAAATATATAGGTGATGAAGTAATGGCACTTTTTGGAGCTCCCATTGCTTACGAGAACCATGCTGAAAGAGCAGGACGAGCAGCCATCGAGATAAATAAATCAATTAATGATGTAACAGAAATGATAAGCATTTCAATAAATCTTCATATAGCTTTACATTCTGGTGAAGTTGTACTTGGAAAGATTGGGGCTGAAAACGTTCAAGATTATACAGTCATTGGAGATACTGTAAATGTTGCAGCAAGGCTTGAAAAGATAGCCCCAGCAGGAAAAATTCTTGTGAGTAAAGAATTCTATGAGAGGACAAAACACGCCTTTAATTTTGAGACATTTGGCGATATAGAAATCAAGGGGAAGAGTAAGTGCATTACCTGTTATTTACTCTCTGGGATTCGTAGTGCAAGAGATAAAATCAGAGGAATAAAGGAATTAGAAACTCCTCTTATGGGAAGAGAAGAAGAACTTAAATTTCTTAATGAAAAATTAAACGAGACAAAAGAAAGTGATTCTCTGAGAATTGTCATAATGAAGGGGCAACCAGGAATAGGAAAATCAAGATTATTTCATGAATTTCGTGATACCTTAAACAGGAAAGAGAATATCTTTTTTGAAACAAGGTCACTCCCTTTTGGTCAGGAAGAACTCCATCCTTTCAAACAACTCATTAGAAACATTACTTCCATTTCTTCTGACATGAAAGAGCAAGAAGCAAAAGAAAGTGCGATGACTTCATTCAACAATCTTTTTGGTACAACAGACCTTGGAGTTCTCGATCTTCTCGACATTATACTCGACTTCACATCTGTAAAGGAAATTGAAATTGAACCCAAGAGAAAGCAACAGATTATGTATTATACGATAGAGAACCTGTTTAAAAATCTTTCCAAAAAGAAGACTCTTATTATTGGATTTGAAGATTTCCATTGGGCAGATTCATCATCATTGTTACTTCTTAGACATTTAATTGATTTCTTACAAGATCAACCCATTCTCTTTATTTTGATTACAAGACCTTTACTAAAGGATAACCCTGTTGCTGATTTCTTATCCATCTTTTCAGATAAAAAATTTTCCTCAGTTTTTGAACTAAAACCTCTTGATGAGGAAGTATCGTTAAAACTAATTGCAACACTGTTAAGTATCGATAAAATTCCATCTGAAGTGAAAGAAAAAATTGTAAAAAGGGGAGAAGGAAACCCTCTCTTCATTGAAGAACTGTTGAAGGTTTTAATTGACCAGAAGCTAATCTACAGAGAGGGGGATAGCTGGGTAGCTCAGAAAGAAATTGAAGTACAGGATATTCCTCAAACGATCAATGAAATAGTTATGGGAAGGGTTGATCTCTTAGATAGCATAGAAAAAAATATTCTCCAGTATGCATCTGTAATTGGACGAATATTCTGGGATAAACCATTAAGAGAAGCATTTAAACAAACAATGATTAGCGAACTTTCTTCCCTTTCAGATAAAGGTTTTGTAAGACAAAGAGTAGAATCAATTTTTGAGGATGCAAAGGAATACATCTTTAACCACATCCTAATCCGGGAATCCGTATATTCAAGCATTCTGAAGAGAGTGAGAAAGAAAATACATGCTGATTTTGCCAGTTGGCTTGAAACAAACTATCCTGAAATGAAAAGCATCATCTCAAACCTGCTCGCATTCCACTTTGAAAAGGGTGAGTCCTGGGAAAAATCGGGATATTATTACCTCGAGAGTGGAAAAGATGCTACAAAAAATTATAGCAATGAAGAAGCCTTTGATCACTACAACAAGGCACTTAAAATTCTTTCCGAATATAAGCCTGATTCAAAATACCTATATGATTTATATAAGGAATTGGGTAAAGTCTTAACAAGAACCGGTAAAAATGAAGAAGCGGAGAAATATTTAACACTTGCATTACAACTCTCAACATCCGATACAGAAAAATCCTCTGTAGAATATGCTCTATCAAATTTGTATCAAAATATGAGTTTATACGACAAAGCAACAGAAAAATTGCATCTTGCAAAATCACATCTTCAAGACAAAAGATCAAAGGAGATGATTAACATAATCTTTGATGAAATCTGGATACTGTACTTAACTGGCAACATTAAAGAATCATTCGCGTTACTCGACGATTTCGAAGACATTTTTAAGATTCTAAAGGGTAAACTAAAAGAAAAGAAGAGAGATGATATTCT
>JAGMEZ010000051.1 GCA_023127905.1 Caldifarciminota bacterium | reverse complement strand
TTCGACAAGCTCAGGATAAACTCCAGCGAAGGAAAACAATTTCACTTCCTCCAGTCATTGCGAATACACTTTCATACTCGCTGTTGAAGCAATCTCAAAGTCGGTAATAATTTAACAATTTTCTCACCCTTTGTCAAGAACATTTACCCTCAAACCAGAATGCTTAAATCGATATAGGAGGTTATCGCAAACAACACAGAAGGTACGAAACAAAAAACCTTGACTTTTTGTAAGGTATACCTTACAGTTAGCTATGGGGAAAAAGGAATATTTCGCAAAAATTAAGCATATGCACAAGGGCAGATACGAAATCTCCTGGGAGAAATTCGAGTCTCTTTGCAAAGAGTTAGCATTGAAAATACATAGTGATTTTAAACCCGAATGTGTTATTGGTATTTGTAAAGGTGGACTTCCACTCGCAACGGTTCTTGCTTCAATATTCAGGATAGACCTTTATCCTGTTCGACTCTCATATCGGGAGATGGACATTGGAACCTTCTCATCCCCACAATGGTCAGTCCCACCGACCAATAAGGTTAAAGAAAAAAGAGTACTACTTGTAGATGATATAAGTGTCTCTGGGGAAACACTCAGGATTGCACGAGAAGAGATTGCAAAGCTTGGAGCAAAAGAAGTGAAAATTGCAACGTTAAGTATTCATACGCACAGCATAAAACCTGATTTCTATATATTGGAAACGGATGCGTTAATTATCCATCCCTGGGATAAATGGGTTATTAAGGATGGATTATTTGAACTTCATCCGGAATATAAGGAAGAATGAAATTATGGGATGTGCGATGCAGTTGGTATTTATAAAGGAGGGAAAATGGGAGGCAAAAGCTATGATGCCGTAGTATCAATAGTTTTTCTCATTGCCCTTTTAAGTCTCTTTCCAGTGATGTCCTGCACGAAGAAAACAACCGAGCCTGAAAATCACCACGGAAAAGGCAGAGTAGAATGGGAGAAAACTTTTGGAGGAAGTTCCTTTGAGTACGGATTTTCGGTTCTACAAACTTCTGATGGTGGATACATCATTGCTGGAACTACATATTTACTCCGTGCTTATGAAACTGACGTTTATCTTATAAAGACAGATATAAATGGGGATACAATCTGGACAAAAACATATGGGGAAAACGAAATTGATGAGGCTAATTCAATACAACAGACCTCTGATGGTGGATACATCATTGCTGGATATACATCAGTATTGTATGGTTTAGGTTGGTCTGATGTTTACTTGATAAAAACAGATCCATCTGGTAGCATTCACTGGACTAAAGCCCTCGGCAGAGATTCCAGTGATGTAGGTGCTTCAGTACAACAGACTAATGATAATGGATACATTATTACAGGGTGGACAAATTCGTTTTTTTCAGATGATAAAGATGTTTACCTTATAAGAACCGATGCAAATGGTGATACCCTCTGGACAAAAATTTACGGAGGGGCAGAAGATGACAAAGGTTTTTCAGTTCAACAAACCTCTGAAGGTGGATTCATCATTGTTGGATATAAAAAGTCGTATGGTGATGCTGATATTTATCTTATAAAGACAGATGAAAATGGGGATACAATCTGGACAAAGACATATGGAAGTTATAAATATGACTGTGGCTATTCAGTTCAACAAACAACTGATGGTGGTTATATTATTGCAGGAACTACAGAGTCGTTCGGTGCTGGTGAAAAAGATGCTTATCTTATAAAGACAGATGAAAATGGAGATATCCTCTGGACAAAAACATGTGGCGGAACAAATGAAGAAGAAGTTTATTCAGTTAAACAGACTTCTGATGGCGGATACATAGTTGCAGGATGGACAAACTCGTTCGGAGAAGGGTGGGAGGATGTATATATTATAAGGGCTGATGCAAATGGTGATACATTGTGGACAAAAACCTATGGTGGGACACTTCGGGATTTCAGTCGCTCAGTTCAACAAACCTCTGATGGTGGATATATCGTTGGAGGATATACAAATTCGTTTGGCGCAGGTTATTATGACGTTTATCTTTTAAAGATAGAACCATAGACCTCTTTTGGTCAGTTTGATTAATTGTCTTGGTTCAATTGGTTTGATTGGTTAACAGAATGCAGTAGATT
>JAGMEZ010000509.1 GCA_023127905.1 Caldifarciminota bacterium | reverse complement strand
GCCCATTTAGAAATGGATAAATACTTCATATATACTCTCCCATCTGAAAATTCATCTTATTATCTTCCATTTTTTATCTTTTAACTTGTCCTTTATCTGTCTTCCGTCTTCTACTTACTGATTATTATTATAACCTCGTTTATTTCGTTTAGATCGTTATTATCGTTTAGTTCGTTAGTCTGTCATTGCGAATACACTTTCATATTCTCTTATGAGGCAATCTTATCTGTTAATTACTCAATTACCAAATTACTTAATTACGCTATGTTCCCATAACCAATCAAATTTATCCCGTGATATTCGAAGAATATTCTTTCGGGACTAATCTAACCAATCAAACAATTTATTCCGCCTTCTCCTTACTCCCCACTGCTTACTCCATACTATTAGTTCCCCGTTTCACAATCATTCTGTTCTCTGTCCTCTGTTCTCCGTCCTCTGTCTTCTGACTTCTGTTATCTGTCATCTGAAATGAATATACAGAATATCCCTGTCTTTAACCTCATAATCTTTTCCTTCTATGCTCAGTAGTCCTTTTTCTTTTACATCCTTAATTGATTTATGCTCAATGAAAATTGGAGCGGGAACTACCTCTGCTTTAATAAATCCTTTTTCCATATCAGTGTGTACCTTCGAAGCAGCATTCAGGGCGGTTTTCCCCCTGGGAAGTGTCCAGGCACGGAGTTCATTTTCATTAAAAGTATAAAATGTAATGAGGTTGAGAAGCCTATATCCTTCGAGTATTATCCTTTCAAGACTCCCTTTCCCAATACCATATTCAGTAAGAAACTCAACCCTTTCTTCTCTCGGTAGCTCGCGAATCTCTTCTTCTATCTTTGCAGAAACGGGCAAAACCCCCATCTTTTTACCTAAAGCAAATTCTTTCAAATTTTTAAGGATCGGTTCGATCGATTGAATGTCACAAGAAGTAATATTTGCAATTATCATCTCTGGTTTCAATGAAATGAGCCCTATTTTAAGTGCAGCCACTTTTTCCTTCTCTGAAAGATCAACAATCTTAACCCATTCATTATCTGAAATCTTTTTCTCAAGCAAGCTAAGGGTATCATATTCTACTCTTGCTTCCACATCTCCGGATTTAGCTTTTTTCTCTACTGATTCTATTCTCTTCTTTAGTATCTCTAGATCCTTCAGTTTTAACTCGGTTTCAACAATCTCCAAATCCCTCACAGGATCAATATCTCCTATATGACTCACATGGACATCTTCAAAAACCCTGACAATATGGGCAATTGCATCAACCTTCTGAATGTAAGAGAGAAATTGGTTTCCCAGACCTTCTCCTTTGTGCGAACCTTCTATTAATCCCGCAATATCTATTACCTCAAGC
>JAGMEZ010000508.1 GCA_023127905.1 Caldifarciminota bacterium | reverse complement strand
TTTGGGGCTTCAGATTCCATAAAAGACTATATATTTTCTTTTTTGCAAGCACCCTTTTTACATAACCTCGCGTCTCGCTATATGTAATCATATCAAAATAGGTTGGTAAGTCTTCTCCCCATTTTCTTTTCCATTCTTTGGCTTTTCGCTCACCCGCATTGTATGCTGCAAGGCAAAACTCATATTCTCTGAACTCTTTCTGGAGTTCTGAAAAATGGGCAGCACCAAGTTCAATACTTAATTCATATTTTTTCTTTAAATCTTCAACCCCTTCATAATCAATATTAAAATTCTTTGATACTTCTTCAGCAACTGCTGGTAATAATTGTGTAAGACCTATTGCATTAGCAATAGATACAGCATTTCTCTGGTATGCACTTTCCTGATGAATTAGTGCAACCATTATCTCTGGTTCGACCCCGTACATCCTTGATTTCTCAATAATTGTTGGCAGGTAGAGTAAAGGGTACTCAATTTTCAAAAGTTCTGCTGGCGCTTTAGAGAAATAACTTCCGGGTGAATTGCCCTTTACACTAAGGGAATAGATTATTGATTCATAATCAAAACCTTTTTCCTTAAAGAGCTTTGCAAGGGTATAAGCAATAATGGGAGTTTGTTTAATATGTGAGAATGAACTCTTTGCTTCGGATACAAGGCCAATATCAAGAAAAATTTCTCCTCTATGCCAGTAAATATTTTCTTCCTCTGTTAAGGATATAACAGTATCTGTCCATGTAGAAAGCCATTTCATAATATCTTCTTCGGAAGTAGTGATGTTATTGCCACCGAGATAGAATGAATAGTAGCCAAGAGGTGTTTTATTCTTGATCGTATTCCATAAAGAATCGCGTTTTACCGTTTTACCCCTTTTTTCCTCTATTCTCCCTAACCAGTATAGTGTCGAGACATAGTCACTCCTTCCCTTTTTTGATATGTTGCGAGCCTTAACGAGAAATTCTTCTGCAAGTGAGAGTTTATTCATTCTGTAACTTAATATACCTCCTCTTAACATTGCCTTATAAACATAATCACCTTTTTCAAATTCATCTTTCATCATTTTGTAAATTTCGTGTGCTGTGTTGAAATTACCTTTATCCTCTTCAAGGAGTGCTGTTAAGTAAATTGCATTATCAGCAAGTTTATTCTTCTTATCCTTCCCAACATGACTATAGTCTTTTATTGCACTCTCATAGTCTCCAATCTTTTCTTCAGCCCTTCCAAGATAATAGATAATAGTTTGTCTTTTTTCAGGATACTCGTCCTTCAATTTTCTGAATATCTTTACGACTTTTTTATTCTGTCTTAATTTGTAATATGACATCCCGAGAAGATAGAGAGTGTAATTATTTTTGGATTCCTTTACAGATTCTTCAAGAAGATTCTTTGCATTTCCATAATCTTTTCTGTTATAGCAGATTTGTGCAAGTTTCATATAGTCCTTCTTCATGAGCCTTTCTGATTTAAGGAGTTTGATACCTGCTTGGTATGAGCATGTTCCACTATCATCAAGGATTTTTTGGAATAACAGGAAAGCTTTCTCTTCGTTTTCCATCATTACGTATATATCTGCTGTTTTCAATTCAAGAGCACTCTTTTTTTCTGGAAAATCTTTTTCCATTAAGAAAATTAATCTGAGTGACTGTTTATATTTTTCATTGACGGTAAAATAGTCTAATAGTTCATTTGCGACAATATATTTCTCATTATTGTCTTTAATTAGTCTTTTCAGTTTATTGAACAGGTCAACAATGCTTTCCGGAACACCCTTTGCTGCCTGGCAGTAAGCAATCCTTTGACTCAGGAAACCCGATATTCCATCAAGACAAGGCGCCAGGGAAGTATAAAGTGATTCTGCTTTTAACATATTTCCAGTTTTCTCAAGACATATTGCCTTTTTAAGCTCAGAGATTTTTCCATTACCAAGATATGGTAATGAATTTTCATAATCCCCCATTCTGTAATAGATCTCTCCAAGAATGGAGTCGAAATCGGTGTCGTGAGGGACAGTGCTTTTGTACAGTGAGATAATTTCAACTGCTTTATTGTATTCCCTAAATTGCTCATACAGCTGAGCAATTTCAAAGGTTCCATCCTTGGAGGTTTTGTCAAGGAATAATAAAAGGTTATAAAGGTCAAAAGCTTCTATGAAATGTTCATTTTCAACAGCTTTGCGTGCTTCAATCAGAATATTATTTTTAGTGACATTTTCCCTTTTAGTATCAAAGAAGAAACAGCTAAGAAGTAAGAAAGAGAAGATGATAAGGAAGGATTTTATTACTATACTCTTAACAGACATTATGTTCTATCTTATTTTATCTTAATGAATAATATGTACTTGCGTAACTTCTCTTTTCTAAGTTAACTATATATTACTTCAAAGAATTACGAAAGTCAAGGAATTTTTGGAGTGCAATATCTCTTGACATTGCTGCAACAAGGGGACTTGTTGCAATCCAGAAAAATTCTCAGAGGAGATTGCTTCATTTGTAAATATGAAGGATTCTTCGCAATGATAATGCGTAATCCTTAATATACAGTAAAGTACCTGCCCCGATCCATGCAGAATTTAATTTTTGCAATAAGCCATGTTGGTGCGAAGCACCTTTACGTGGTGAGTTTACGGGGTTTGTTTACAATGAAATGTTCTATTACAGTGTTAACGTTTGTTTACAGCCGAAGGCGTTAGTTTACAGTGAAACGTTTGTTTACAACAAAGTGTTTAATTACAGGCGAAGCCGTTTGTTTCACAGCACGAATGTGCATTTGTTCTACAGCGAGAGCGATTATTTTACTTGGGGAGGATAATATGGGGGTATCGTTCGTCTCGCTTTTCTTCTTCATCCCCTTTCATTGGTTGGGTTTTTTCGCTTCCAGGTGCTATCAATGTTTGCTTTTCCTCGGGGGAGACGATCTTTTTAGGTAAGAAATCCATTATATACTTCCATATTTTCGGGTCATCTGAAAGTGGATGGTTTTTTACCTGTCTTGCAAAGATAAAGATAAACATCGGGATGTATTCCGGGTAAATATTCATTGTGAGAAGCCTGAAATATGCATCTATGCTTAATAAGAGATGGTCGGGAGCCTCTCTCTTTTCAACAATTGGGGCTAAACGTTCTTTTATCATAGTGAGTAAATCGGAAGTTATAACATTCTTAATTCCATTTCTAATAAAGTCAATGGGTTGCTGTTCAGGAGCTTCCTTTGCATCTTCCAGATATGTTTGTAGTTTTTCTTTATCAAATTCTATATCCCGCAATTCTTCTATTTCAGATAGAGGTAATGTTGCAAGCATCATGTTATTGAGTACCTCAGGTTTGATTCTCTTTTTTGATGATGGTGGGGGAATTTTCTTTTTCGGCTTTTTTTTGCCTCTTTTTTTTGCCAGACGATCCCTGACTTTTTTTTTCTTTGTTTTCTTACCCATACTATTTTGCTTCTATAAGGGTTGCAAGATTCTTTTTTAGTTTCTCAATTTTTGAGAGAAATTCTCCTTGCTTTTCCTCTGTTTTTTCTACAATCTCTTTTGGTGCCTTCTTGAGAAATTTTGAATTTGAAAGCTTTTTATCAAGGAGGATTGATTCCTTTTCGAGTTTCTTTATTTCTTTTGTTAATCGTTCCTTTTCGATTTCAATATTAATGAGACCTTTGAGGGGAACGTAAATTTCCATTTCTCCAACAACCCAGGATGCAGAAAAAGGAGGTTTTTCAATATTAACTCCTATTGTAAGAGAATCAACCTTTCCGAGTTCCTTAATGTATATTTCATATGGAGCGATCCAATCAAGTGAGATTGATTTTGCAGAGGTGATTATGCAGGGTGATAAACGTTTGGGAGGAATACTCATTTCACCTCTGATGTTTCGTAAAGCCATAATAATCTCTTTTAGAAGATTAAATTCCTTTTCGATATCTTTATTTATTAGTTTTTTTTCACTGGTTGGCCATTTACTTATCATTATACTTTTTTCGCTATGTGGCGTTCTTTGGTAGAGTTCTTCAGTAATAAATGGAATAAATGGGTGCATAAGTTTCAAGAGTGTTTTTAATGCCTGGACCATTACAGTACAAATATTTTTATTTACCTGTTGATTCCCTTGTTTTATGATGGGTTTTATCATCTC
>JAGMEZ010000507.1 GCA_023127905.1 Caldifarciminota bacterium | reverse complement strand
CAGGATCATGAGCCGGCTTATTCATGGAATAATAAGTATGGGGAGGATGATGTGAACTTTAGCATACACAATAACTGTCATGCTCACATACAATCAGGCAGAGATTATTTTGACAATGTTCAAAAACCAGGATATACGCCCTATACTTATCCTCATCCTCTAATTACAGATGGCACCACCTCTAAAGTTATTATAAATGTCTATCCCAACCCTTGCAGGGTCTATAGAGGTGAGATACTTATCACGTTTGAGAATCTAAATCCTGGATCGGAAATAAAAATATTTGATATTTCAGGTAAAATGATGTACAATTCAGGGAATATTACAGGATATTCGCACAGATGGAATGTGAGAGATATTTCAAGCGGAGTTTATTTCTACGATATAAGATCAGATGTTGGACGAAAGAAAACTTGTGGAGAGTTTGTAATAATAAGGTAAGAAAAGAAAAAGATGAAGAAAGGGGGTGAATGATGTTTGTAAGGATTCTTAGAATCCACACGGTTTATTTCCTTGTTCTTCTTGTCCTGGGATATATCAATGGATTAAGAGCAACAACTTATGAGGTTGGTCCAGGAATGGATTATGAGAATATAGGTGATGTTCCGTGGGAATCCATTAATCCTGGGGATTCGGTTTGCATCCACTACCGGACTAACCCATATTATGAGAAATGGGTTGTTGCTCGAACAGGAACAGAATCAGAAAACATTGTTATCCATGGAGTGCCCGGATCAGGAGGGGAATTACCCATTATTAACGGGCAAAATGCAACGACAAGACAGGAACTCAATTACTGGTCAGAAGAACGGGGCATTATTAATATTGGTGGGTCGAGCTATCCGAACCAGATACCAGACTATGTGGTGATAGAGAACCTTGATATTAGAAGTGCACGAACTCCTTATTTATTCACAGACGATCAGGGTCAGGTAAGAGAGTACGCAAATAATGCTTCTTCTATCTATGTCATAGAAGGTAGTCACACTGTAATTCGGAATTGCATATTTCATGATTGTGGTAATGGTTTTTTTGTATCACACGCGGCTAGCGACGTAATTGTTGAAAGGTGTTATATTTACGATAATGGGATCGAGGGAAGTTATTATCATCATAATAATTATACTGAGGCGAAAGGGATTACTTTTCAATATAATCATTTTGGTCCACTCAGAGCAAATTGTGGAGGAAACAATCTAAAGGACCGTTCTTGTGGTACTGTTGTACGGTATAACTGGATTGAATATGGGAACAGACAACTTGACCTTGTAGAATCAGATCACTCTGAAATATACAATGATCCTTCTTACAGTAAAACGTTTGTTTATGGCAATATTATTATTGAGCAAATAGATGAAGGAAACAGCCAGATATGCCATTATGGTGGTGACGGGGGAAATTCAGCACAATATCGAAAGGGAACACTCTTCTTTTACAATAATACCGTAATTTCTAAACGTTCCGGTAATACTACTCTTTTTCGATTGTCAACGAATGATGAGTTCTGTGATGCAAGAAATAATGTTGTTTATGTAACAGCAGATGGCAATAGATTGGCAATGCTTAATACCCTCGGAGTTCTTAACATTAGAAACAACTGGTTTAAGACGGGTTGGGTGGAATCGCACCAGGGAGGTAATTATCAAGGAACTGTTATAGACTCTGGTGGGATAGTAACGGGAGATTTACCAGGATTTATTGATTGGGGTACAGAAGACTATAATCTTGCTGAAGGTTCCCCTTGTATTAATGCCGGAACCTCTTTATCAGGAGAAGTACTCCCAGAACACAATGTTGTTCGTCAATACATAAAGCACCGCCAGGATGAAGAGCGACCCTATGATGGAACTTTAGATATTGGTGCCTATGAGTATGATCAGGGAGGGATTGCTGAGGAGTTACCTGTGGATGTTTATCCCAATCCCTGTAAGGTTTTTATGGGATACAATTTCGTTACCTTTAACAACATAAGTCCAGATTGTATTATTAAAATGTATGATGTTACAGGAAGGTTAGTAAACAACTCGGGTCAGATTTCATCAATGGTATACAGATGGAATGTAAGCAATATTTCAAGTGGGCTATATTTTTATATTGTTCAATCATCTGGCGATGAAAAAGTAGCAAGCGGAAAGATTGTCGTAATAAAATAGGAAGGAGGAAAGATGAAGAAGGGAAATATATTAGTTGTATTATTTATTTTCTTTGTCGTATCCGTCGCAAATGCAAGTTCTGTGGGTTTTCTTCTTATTGACCCATCACCCTCTTCAGCAGCGTTAGCATCTGGAGGAATTGATAACATACACAGTAATCCTGCATGTATGTATCTTATGCAAAAGAGGGCAATCTCTTTTTCCCATATTGAGTGGTTTACAGATGTGCGGATAGAACATGTGGAGGGTGTTTATCAGACAGACAAATTTGGGATTGGTCTTGGGTTTACCTATCTTCACATGGCAGATATCCAGGGTTATGATATATCGGGTAATCCTACTTCAACATTTTCTGTTTATGATATGGTAGGTTTACTTTCATTGAGTTATTATCTTGGTAACGTATCTATTGGATTATCTGGGAAATTAGTTCAGGAAAGCCTTGCAGATGTCACAGCGAATAGTGGTGCAGCAGATATTGGGATAATGATGAAGAATATGCTGCCTGGACTGAGCTGTGGTTTGGGCGTATTAAATCTTGGTACTGGAATCACCTACAAAGAAGAGAAAGAGGATTTTCCTTTAGCAGTAAAGTTACTTATGCATTATACTATACCTGTTTATGCATATGATATATATATGAATATGGTTAAGGAATTGGATGGAAATATAATTGGAGGTATAGGTGGAGAGGCTCATTATTTTGAAATGCTCACTATACGGTTGGGTTATAGCGTAAGCAATGAGGAGTTAGCACAGGATGGATTGAGTGGTGGTTTAGGTGTGAAGTTTCAGGAGAGATACAAACTTGATTATGCTGTGATTCCTTTCTCTGAGTTCGAAATGCTGCATTATATCGGATTGTCAATTGAACTATAGGCATAATGGGCAAGGAAATAATTATGACACCAATAGTTAAAAGGTTCATTTGGATACTTTTTGGATTAATTATCTTGCCCATTAATGCGAGAGGACAAAATCAGATTACCCCAGGTGAGATTGATGCATATGCAACATTCAGATCCGTTGGTTTAGTTGTATCCTATGCAGGGGATGATAATGAAAATGCTTCAGCGGCAGTTGAATATCGTAAAGTTGGTGCTTCTGTTTGGGAGGAGGGACATTTTCTTGCAAGAATTTTAAATAAGCGATTTGCTTGTAGTCTGGTATTGCTGGATCCAGGATTCTCCTATCAGGTTGAAGTAACCTTTGAAGATCCTGATGGTGTTACAAGTCAGCCATCTTCTGTTATAGTTTCTATGCGAGAGGAAATTTTCCCACAGGGGAGCGGCAGTCATTATTATGTTTCACCTGATGGGGATGATCAGGGTAGTGGTACGATAAATGATCCCTTTGAAACAATCCAACATGCCCACGATGTTTCTATGTCGGGTGATGTAATTCATGTTTTATCGGGAGTATACAGACAGGAAGTTCATATAACAAGATCCGGTATGAAGGATGCCTATATTACTTATATAGCTGAGGACAATGTTGTACTTGATGGTTCAGATGAATCCCTGGCTACTCCGGGTGGAAATGAATGGGAGATTTACTCTGGGGATGTCTATAGAACTCCATTAACAAGCACGACCTGGTATGTAGCAGCTGATGGAGAACGATTATGGCATTACGATAATCTTACAGATCTTATTGCTGGCACAGCAGGAGTACCGGGTGGTTGGTGTTTGGAAGGAGGATATCTCTATGTAAAACTTCCTGAACCTGGTAATCCTGACACTTTACAGATGCAGGTTGGAATCCTTGATTGTCCCTTCTATCTTGATGATACATCATTTATTATAATTGATGGATTCCATCTACGTTTTTATGGAAGTGGTCCGTATTCTAAGGGAGTTTATCTTCGAGGTGCAGACCGCTGTGTGGTGAGGAATAATTACATAAATAACATAAATGTAGGAGTCTGGGTAAAACTCGAGTCTGCCAAGGGTAATTTGATTTATAATAATCATTTATACGATACCTCTATCTATTCGTGGCCATGGGATCTTGTAAAGGGGTCTGATGCTGAGAACAGCGGAATTTCAGTAGAAGGTGGATACGGGAATGTAATTCGGAATAATGAGGTATGGGGATATTTTAATGCTATCGCTGCATCTACGTGGGGGAATCTATGGGATGAAACACTTAACCATGATGTAGATATTTATGAAAATGAGCTATACTTAATTGGTGATGATGGTCTTGAGCCTGAGGGGGCTTGCATAAACCTGCGTATGTGGGGGAATAATATTCACCAAATGCTTGTAGGAATCTCTCTCGCTCCGATTACAGTTGGACCTTGCTGGGTATGGCGAAATGTTATGTATGATTTTACACGAACAACATATAAATTTTCATCGAGTACAGGCGGCCCCTGTTTCGTTTATCATAACACAGGTTATACAGATATTGCAGAAACTGAAGGTATGTTAAGTTCTGGTTCATGGGAGAATATGACCTTCCGGAATAATATTCTCAGGGGAACGAGATATGCCATTGAAGACTATCATTTATCAGGATATGCAGACTTTGATTATGATAACCTTTACACAACAGATCCAAATAGATTTGTAAAGTGGATAGGTATCCGGTACTACACGCTTCAGGAATTTCAGGATAGTACAGGGCAGGAGATTCATGGTATTTCAGGCGGGAATTATTTTATGAATCCTTCGGGAGGTGATTTTCACCTGAGTGAAGAGAGTGCGAATATAGATGCGGGTGTTGTGATACAAAATTTCAATGACGGCTATGTTGGAAGTGCACCTGACATTGGTGCATATGAGTATCAGGTCGGAGGAACTGGTGAGGATGAACCAGAACAGGTATATCCTAACCCCTGTAGGGTTTATCTGGGAGAGAATACTGTTACCTTCGACAATCTAAATTCTGTTGAAATTATTAAAATCTATGATGTCACAGGGAGGTTAACGCATAATTCAGGTAATCTTTCAGGAACAGTTTACCAGTGGGGTGTGAGCAGTGTTTCAAGCGGGGTTTATTTCTATATTATAGAATTCGATGAACGGGTGGAGAAAAAGAGCGGAAAGGTTGTAATTATAAAATAGAAATGAAAAAGGGAAACCAACACTATCCCCCCCCTTTGAAAAAGGGGCCTGCCTTCGCCAAGGCTTCGGCAGATAGAGTTGTCCACCGAAGCTTTAGCGCAGGTGGAGGTTAGGGGGGATTAGAATCATGCGAAAAAGAAAATTATAAAAATATTTTTCACAGTACTGGAAGAAAAGAGAGGTAACTATTATGAAAAAATGGGAAGGTGTACTTGAGAAGATAGACGATTATAGATGGAGAATCCCCAAAAAGGATCATCCAGGAATGAGGGTGGATGGAATTATTTATGCTAACGAATCTCTGCTTTCACATATAAGGATGGATCAGACCCCATTGCAGGTCTCAAATGTTGCACATCTTCCTGGAATAGTAAAATATTCGCTTGCAATGCCAGATATACACTGGGGGTATGGTTTTCCAATAGGGGGTGTAGCAGCAATAGACCCAGAAGAAGGTGTAGTATCACCAGGTGGAGTTGGTTACGATATTAACTGTGGCGTAAGGATACTGAGAACTAATTTGAAGATGAGTGAGATAAAGGGTAAGGTAAAAAATCTTGTTGACGCATTGTTTTCTAACGTTCCGTGCGGAGTTGGTTCAAAAACAAAGAGGAGATTT
>JAGMEZ010000506.1 GCA_023127905.1 Caldifarciminota bacterium | reverse complement strand
CATCTGAAGGAAATTCCTGTCTTGAAGGAGGAAGCGGCTGCATAGATGGTGATAAATAAACTTCAAAAAATCTAACTCTTAAAAAGGAGGAAGAATGAAAAAGTCTATTTTTCTTTTAATCCCCCTGCTTATCTTTCTGCTCTTTGCCTGTTCGAAAAAGAGCCCAACTGAAGCATCTGGTACGTTCATTCTTGAAGTTGATAATCAATCACCTCTTACATTAAAAATTTATGTTGATGATAATTTTGCTGGAGATTCTGAAACCAATACGAAAAAAGAGATGGGCAGCTTTGATAAAGGTGAAAATACCCATTTTGAGGCGAAGATTGATACATTAACTGTATTAGATACACATCAAGATACAAGAAGTGTAGATAAATTTATTTTGACAATAGTGTTTTGAGAATTAGTATCGTACTTATTATTACCTTTGTATTGGTTGGCTGCATTGATATAGAACAAAAACTTATCTTGAATGAAGACTTTTCAGGTTCTTTAGAAATATGTTATGTTATTGATGAAACTGTCGAAGAAATTGCCAATGAGTTAACAACTGATAGTGCACTAATAAAAAAAGAAGAGATAGAAGCATTAACTGACACTTGTTTAGCAAAAGTTGAACATGTCAACGAAAAGCGCAATAATGACCAAAGATTCATAGAAATTAAATACACTTTCAAGGATATTAATGATTTAAGCGATTCCTGGTGTTCTGACTCTAACAGGATATATCTTAAACAAGAAGGTGGTTTCATCATACTTCGTTGGACTTTCACAGGTAATGGTTCAAATTCTAAGGACAGTTTATTTTTTGAAAAGAGGAAAAATCTATTTGAGGGACATTACTGTGAATTTTACATTGATTTACCATCTGAAATTGTAGAAGTAAGTTCGGGTGGTGAGATTTTAGAAGACAGAACAAAGGCATACTGGAAATTTCCAATAATTAAATATATGATGGGAAAAACTCTTGAACTGAAAGCAAAATTCAAAAACCAAAAAAGATAATTTTAAATATTCTAATAAAAAATAACAACATGAAAAGAGTTATTATTACCATTATACTCTGCATTCTCTATTCCCAACTTCTTGGTTCAGAGATAAATGTTTATTTCTCACATTCAGTTGACACAACTCTGGCAAATCCAAATAAAGCCCAGGGGTTTGTTGCTCTCGATGAGAAATTAATTCAAAGGATAGTTCAGGCTCAGCATTCCATTGACTTTTGTTTTTATAATATAAAAAGGCAAAATATAGTTGATTCACTATTAGCCGCTTTTATTAGGGGAGTTGATGTCAGGGTTATAACAGAACACGATCATGTTGATAATCAAGCTGTCCAGGATTTAATAAATGCTGGGATACCTGTCATTGACGACACATTTGGTAATAACCTTGGGGATAGATACATGCACAATAAATTTACCATTTTCGATTTTAGAGATTCTTCTTCTGTAAATGATGATTGGATATGGACAGGTTCTTGTAACATAACCGATGAAGGAACAGAATCAAATGCAAATAGCACAGTCGAAATTCAGTATAATGATATTGCTCGTGCTTACACTCTTGAATTCGAAGAGATGTGGGGAAGCAAAACCAATGTTCCAGATCCTGACAGTTCGAAATTTTCCTTTCTAAAAACAGATAATACTCAGCATTTTTTTATAATAAACTCTATTCCTGTTGAACTTTATTTCTCACCATCCGATCACTCAACGCAAAAAATACGCAATGCCATTACCACAGCAGACTCGACAATATATTTCTGTATTTTTGCTTTTACTCGTCAGGATGTTTGTGATGAAATGAAGACAAAATGGGATACGGGTATTTCAGTAAAAGGAGTTTTTGACAAGGGCGATTGGTTTAGCTCCATAAGTAAACGACATGACATGACAGGTGGAGGTGTAAACCCCTGGAATCCACCTGCTCCTGTTTTCTTAGATTCTGTTGAAGCTCTCTGGGGTCCCAAAATGCTCCATCATAAGTACATGTTAATAGACAGCGACTGTGATTCTTCACCAATCGTCGTAACAGGCTCGCAGAACTGGTCAAATAATGGCGAGTTCTATAACGATGAAAATACTCTAATAATCCACAATCATGATATAGCGAACCAATATCTTCAGGAATTTGTGGAACGTTACCAGGAAGCAGGCGGTGAGTATGTCGGAGTTAAAGATTCTGAAGACAGAATTCGGAAATTGGAGGATACTATCATATTCTCTGTTTACCCTAACCCGTTTACATTACATACAGAAATTAGAATTCAAATTACAAAAAACAGAAAAGTAAATTCTGACTTCTGTTTTCCGACATCTGACCTCTTTCTGGAAATCTATAATGTGAGTGGAAGGTTGGTAAAGTCTTTCACACTAGCCACTGATCACTATTCACTGACCACTGTCGTATCATGGGACGGGAAAGATAACACAGGGCAAAAGGTATTTAGTGGCATTTATTTCCTAAAATTAAATTCAAGAGAGCACACAATTTTTAAAAAAATTACCCTGATTCGCTAAAAACTGTATTGGAGGTTTATATTTGAAAATACT
>JAGMEZ010000505.1 GCA_023127905.1 Caldifarciminota bacterium | reverse complement strand
CCAAGCAAGGACAGACCTGCAAAGAAAGAGAGGTCAGCAAGAGACCTTTCTCCCTTTTTATTAAAAACCTTATATGAATGGATGAAATCCTTGAAAGAATAGAAAAAGATGGCAAGAAATGGTACGAGCCCCAATAATCCAGTTCCAGCAGCAATCTCCAGATACATACAGTGCGCAACAAGGTGCAAACCAAAGGGAAAATAGAATCCAGAATTTGAAATAACATTGGATAATCCTACACCTAAAAGTGGATGTTCTAAAAACATCCTTAAAGTACCTTTCATTACATAAATTCTACTCAAGAGTGAAACATCCATTATTGATTTTTTCTGGAATAGTTGTAGAAGGGATTCAATCCTTAATATAATAAAGGGTGGAAGAATAAAATAAATAAGAACAAACAATAAAAGAAGAATAAAAATTCCAAACCATTTCTTCTTTAATATCTTAAAAATAATAATTACTGTAACAATTGTAAAGGCAATCATCCCTCCTCGGGAAAAAGTTGCAAAGATTGATGATATTAGAATTACAATTACTGCCCATAAAAGAAGTTTCACAATTATGTTTTTCTCTCTTTTTACAAGTGCTATACTTAGAGGAAAAGCTGTTATGAGCGAGACAGACCAGAGGTTTGCGTCATAAACAACACCCGTAGATCTAACAAGGGCGCCAGTTGAGGCCAGAACATTTAAAAAACTGCTAGACTTAAAACTATATAACCCATAGATTGCCCCAATGGTAATAGAAAAAACGATTATGTATATAAGAATCCATAAATCCCTATTTGTTTTTACCAAGTTGACAATAAGTATAAAAAAAATAAAAATGCTTAAAATTTCATAGATACCTTTTCCCCACATAACCAGATCACGAGAAGGGAAAAAAGAAAGCAGTGCAACTGCTCCAAAAATAATAAAGTAGACCAATTGTTTGGAGGGGAGTAACTTCTCTTCCTTAATGAAAATTTTTGCAAAGAAGGTTGCTGCTGTCACTACAGTTGCTATCATCAGGGCTCTCGGAAGTAAGTGCTCACCCAAAACTGTAAAAGATATTATAGTCATAAGCCATAAACCGCTCTTTGGCCATTTAACAATGGAAATCAACAGAGGAGGGGCTACTAATATTAAAAAAGCAATAAAGATATTCTTATAACAGGATAACAATATTAGAGCGATCTCAAGAGCAATTGTAAAAGCCAAGAATATCCAAAATCCTCTTTTAACTTTACTAACTTCTTCGCTTCTAAACATTTAGCACCTAAAGGTTCTTTATTTTAGAAAGGCAATTCCTGCGCCATATTAGATAAAAAACAACCAATAAACCACTCAATACCAGCAAATAGCAGAATCACTTTATTTCCATAATTTATCTATTGATTTTTTCTCTGAAGATGTTATTAGACCATTGATAATATTATACTGGTGAAAAAACAAGAAAAATTTAATCTGAATGAGATACTGCTTAATTATTTTTTTTTCTCTTGTTCGGTCCTTACCGTGGGATATTAAAAATAACAGTATATGTGAGACAAATAATACACCGAAATTAAATAACATCATAAATCTGACAATCTCTGCATATACTCTATTTCTCGTTTTGCAATAATATTTATACATAGTCTGATAGCTTATAAATTTTATTCTCTGCATACTTATTCTATTATCCTTACAGCTTCCTCCACCATAGTGAATGATGGAGACATCAGCATAATAGTAAATCGTGTATCCTTTCCTTTTCGCCCTGTAGCAAAAATCAACATCGTCATAAAACATATAAAAAGATTCATCTAACAATCCAATATCTTTGAATACCTCTTTTTTTATCAACATACAGGCACCCGAAAGTAAATCTATCTCTCTTGAGTTTAAATGGTTCCAATAACTTATCAAGTAACTGCCGAAAAGTTTACTCTTTGG
>JAGMEZ010000504.1 GCA_023127905.1 Caldifarciminota bacterium | reverse complement strand
TGAGCAGAATGAGGACCACTTGTTCCCAAAAACATTGACATAATACCTTTGCCAGAGCCGATTGAGGTTGCTATTATATCTGCTTCAGGAACCTCTTTAAGTATTATCTCTTCCAATTGGACTATTGCCTTATTAGTAGTTTCCAAATTTGTACCTATGGGCATCTCCGCCTTTATTATGACCTCTCCTTCATCAGTTTCAGGGCTCATCTCTGTTCCAATGAAAGGTACAAGAAAAAGAGTAACAATAAACACTCCAAGCGTACTGAAAATAACGATCTTTCTGTGTTGCAATGCCCATGCTACAATTTTCGTGTATCGCTCTTCTATTTTTAAGTAAAATCCACTGAAACGCTGAGCAATTCCTCTACCTTGTTCTTGCTTCTTTATTTTCAAAAACCTTGATGAAAGCATAGGAACAATCGTTAGCGCTACAATGAGAGAAGAAATAAGTGCAAATGTTACGGTAAGTGCAAGTTCTTTGAAGAAAAATGAGACAAAACCGCTGACCAGAAGAAGTGGTAGAAAGACTGCAACAGTAGTCAGTGTTGATGCTGTTATTGCTGTTCCAACCTCTTGTGTTCCCACGCTCGCTGCTTTTGCAGCCCCCTTTCCCTTCTCTCTCTGTCTGTATATTGCTTCAAAAACAACAATTGCCGAATCAAGTACCATTCCAATCGCAACTGTTAATCCCCCAAGTGAAATAATATTCAGACTCATCTTTGAAATATACATAAGAAACATAGCAAAAAATACAGTTATGGGAATTGCCACCGCTACAAATAGGGTCGAACGAAAATTCCCTATAAAGAGAAAGAGAACTATGATAGCAAGTATTGCTCCAATGACAAGGGTGTTTGCAGTGCTTCTTATGGAATTTGTAATAAAATCAGCTTGATTAAATACAATATCGATCTTTACACCCGGTGGTAGTTCTTTTTCTATTTCATCAAGTCGTTTAATCGCATTATTACACACAATAACCGTATTTGCGTCTGTTCTTTTCTGCACAAACGCCCATATCGAACGAATACCATTGGTTCGTGAAATAGATGTTTGTTCTACAGACTGCGAACTGATATCCGCTATATGAGATAAAAGAATTGGTATTCCGTTGTTATTCCCGATAACAGTTTTACAAATATCATCAATATCCCTGTACTGTCCCACTGTACGAAGAATATAGACTTTCTGACCATCTTCTACATTCCCTAATGGGTAGTTCACATTCTGCATCCTTAAAACTGCCAAAACCTGTTCAGGGGTAATACCTGTTCCTTTCAACCTCAGTGGGTCAAGCCTTATCTGAATCTCCTTTGCCTCTTCACCCATGTTAAATGAGGCAGCAACGCCTCCTACCCGCTGTATCTTATCAGCAATCTCTTCCGCAATCTCATACAATTCGATTGGATTAATCTCTCCTAAAATATTATACATAATGACTGGCTGCTGGGAAATATCAAATTTGAAGATTAACGGATCCTCAGCATCATCTGGTAAATAGGGGATTGCAATTCCTAATTTATCCCTGACATCATTGGCTGCTGCATCGAGGTTGGTTCCCCATTTAAACTGGAGCATTATCATTGAGTTGTTTTCTGATGTAGTCGATGTTATTTTATCTAAATTGTTTATGGTTCCTAAAACCCTCTCAATACCTTCCGTTATCTCCGT
>JAGMEZ010000503.1 GCA_023127905.1 Caldifarciminota bacterium | reverse complement strand
CCATATTCATTGTATGCTATTGCTTCAGCTCTCGTTCCTGTCAGAGTATACGTTCTTCCCAGTTCGTTACCATAGAAACCAAGGTCGATCATGTCTTTAGTAACAAACTGATTAGAACCTGCAATAACCCTTGGACAGAAGGCAAAGTTTCCTATCTTTACGCCGAGAATTCCTGCATTTGCTCCGATTGATACAGAAAATCCGTCATCAGGAATGAGATCCATAACGAAATCCTTGTCCTCCACTTCGAGGGTTTCCTTTGTTGCGTATTTGTTCCAGTTCGTAACAGAGAATGTATTATTGGTTACATCGATACCAAGCCTTAAAAATTCGAGGCTGAACCCCGGGTTCTCAGGATATGAGAGCAGTGCAGGATTATAGAATACAGCTTGTGGACCATATGTTGAAGGTGTGGTCAGCCACTCGCAGTCGCTCTGATATAAAAAATGTCCTGATAACTGTGAGGTTATACAAAATAGTAATAATGCTGGTATGAAAAATTCTTTCTTCATTCTCCCCCCTCAAGTGATTCTGAATCAAACCAGATATCAACATAAATATAGCCATTCAACCGTATCCAGTCTTCCGGTCTCATGAAGACATTTCCTAAAGGCGGAATAGTCAGTGTTGCCTTCCAGTAGAGCGAATCCTCAAATGTTATTGGAATATACTCATCTGTTAATGTATCATCAAGTACTGACACCGTGGCCTCGCCTGTTGTAAAACCGAACGGATCACTTGGTGCTGGTTCAATCGTTACTGGTCGAGTACGATAGACATCAAATTCCCCTATTGAATCCTTTTTGCCAACTTGAAAACTCGCTGTATAACCGGCTGATGTCCTGTTTGTAACAACAAGATGGAGAATGATTCTTTTAACGATATCTTTATTCTTAGTTTCTTTAAGTTCTTCGCTGTTTGCTACACCCTTCAAAACGGTAACAATAGTATCTCCGTTAGCCAGAAAATCAATGGGTATCTTTGAATACCCCATTGAAGAATCTACATAAAGAGATCCTGCATTAGGATAGAGCGTAATAATGTTTTTGTACGGTCCAAGCGGAAAGCTGTCAATCACAAAGGCCATTGTTGTATCAAGGTTAGAAGTCTCTGGAATGTGGACTGGGAATGAATCACTAAAAGGATCAAAATGCTGGAGTGGTCCAACTGGACTTAAACTGCAAACTACTGTCCCGTAGAAATCATAATCACATCGTCCATGAAGATATACCTTTGTAATCATCATTGCTGATATACTCTGAAAATAGCTTTGGGTGGTATCAATGTTTTCACCTACATTCTGTGTGAGTGTCATAGTGAAAATCATAACAGATTCAGAAGGCCACACAAAAAACGGTACAGAAGCTGTATCGGAGTACTGAAATA
>JAGMEZ010000502.1 GCA_023127905.1 Caldifarciminota bacterium | reverse complement strand
AGGAAAGACTAATTATAAGAATCAGAAGAAGGGTTACGATAAAGCGATAAATTAATATTTTCATTTATTTTTTACTCTTCCTTTTTGCTGTTTTGGATTTCGTCATTTCTTCGTCATTTGGATTTAGGAATTCAGAATTTTTAATTCTTCGCTTTTCTCTCGCAATAAGAGTTCTCCATTTTTCGAGTCTTTCTTTTATCCTGGTTTCTCTTCCACTGTCTTTGGGTTCGTAATAGATTTTTCCCTTTAATACATCAGGAAGGTATTCCTCCGGGACGAAGCTTCCAGGATAATTATGTACATATTTATAGCCTTTTCCATACCCAATTTTCTTCATAAAAGATGTAGGTGCATTTCTAATGCGAAATGGTATTTCAGCACCTGAAACGTTATAGACATCTTCCTTTGCTTTGGTGTAAGCAAGGTATACAGAATTGCTCTTAGGTGATGTAGCTAAATAAACTGCTGCTTCTGCAAGAGCAAGATTGCATTCGGGCATTCCAACAAAGTGGACAGCTTCCTTTGCGGAGATTGCAAGAGTCAATGCGAAGGGGTCAGCCAAACCGATATCTTCTACAGCCATCCGAACAAGCCTACGCGCAATATAAAGTGGATCTTCGCCAGATTCAAGCATTCTTGCAAGGTAGTAAAGCGCGGCATCGGGGTCACTTCCCCTAATGCTTTTATGCAGGGCAGAAATAAGGTTATAATGTTCCTCCTGTTTTTTATCATAGAAGAGGGTTTTCTTTTGTGCTACATCTTCCACCACGCTTAAGGTAATTGTTTTCTTTTTATTTTTTATCGGTTCAACATTGTATGCAATTTCAAGGATGTTAAGAGCAACCCGTGCATCGCCATCAGAGATATTTGTGATAAAGTTAAATGCATCATCTGTTAATGTGGTCTTTCCTTTGAGTCCTTTTTCCGATTTTATTGCATTCAGAAGAACACATTTTATATCATCCTGATTTAATTTTTTTAGTGTATAAATCTTAACTCTCGAGAGGAGAGCTGAATTTATTTCAAAAGATGGATTCTCTGTCGTTGCACCTATGAGAATAAGGGTTCCATCTTCGACGTAGGGGAGAAAAGCATCCTGTTGTATTTTATTGAACCTGTGAAACTCATCAACAAAGAGGATTACCTGCTGTCCTTTAAATTTCTGTTTCATCTTTGCCTCTTCTAC
>JAGMEZ010000501.1 GCA_023127905.1 Caldifarciminota bacterium | reverse complement strand
AGGAGGAAGTGCTTATGAAGGTGAGACCCATAAATCGGAAGGTTCTGATTAAGAGGATCGAGGAAGAGGTCAAAAAAAGTGGGATAATAATCCCTGATACTGTCAAAGAGAAACCTCAGAAGGGAAAGGTGATAGAAGTTGCAAAGGTTAAAAAGGATGAAGACCCAATGCAGGTGAAAAAAGGGGAAAAAGTGCTTTTTGGAAAATATGCAGGAACCGAGATAGATATCGATAAAGAAGAGTATCTCTTAATGTCAGAAGAAGATATTCTTGCAGTAATTGAGTAGTAAAAATAGAATAGAAAAGGAGGAATGAGTATGGCAGCAAAACAGATCCTTTATTCAGATGAGGCAAGGAGGGCTATTCAAAAGGGTGTTGATAAACTTGCTAATGCTGTAAAGGTAACTCTTGGACCAAAAGGAAGAAATGTTGCTCTCGATAAGAAATTTGGTGCACCCACCATTACTAAAGACGGAGTGACCGTTGCAAAAGAGATTGAGATAAAGGATCCTTTTGAGAATATGGGTGCTCAGATGGTTAACGAGGTAGCATCTAAAACAAGTGACGTTGCAGGCGATGGAACTACGACAGCAACAATTCTTGCACAAGCTATCTTCCGTGAGGGATTAAAAAATGTTACAGCCGGTGCAAACCCAATGGCAATTAGAATAGGTGTAGATAAGTCAGTTGATAAAGTCGTAGAAGAATTAAAGAAGTTATCGAGAGAGACGAAGACGAAGAAAGAGATTGCTCAGGTTGGTACGATCTCTGCAAATAACGATGAAACGATTGGTGAGATCATTTCCGATGCAATGGATAGAGCAGGGAAAGATGGTGTTATTACTGTTGAAGAAGGAAAGGGATTGAAAATGGAGTTGGAGATTGTTGAGGGCATGCAGTTTGATAGAGGTTATATATCTCCATATTTTATTACAAATCCTGATAAAATGGAAACATTGCTTGATGATCCTTTAATTCTGATATATGACAAGAAAATCAGCACAATGAAGGATCTTCTTCCTCTTCTTGAGAAGGTTGCACAGCAAGGTAAACCACTTCTGATTATTGCGGAGGATATTGAAGGTGAAGCACTCGCAACATTGGTTGTGAATAAGCTGAGAGGAACACTCAGTACTGCTGCAGTTAAAGCACCTGGTTACGGTGACAGAAGAAAACAGATGCTTGAGGATATTGCAGTTCTTACCGGTGGGCGTGTTATATCAGAAGATGCTGGAATGAAACTTGATAAAGCAATGGTTTCGGATCTGGGAAAAGCAAAAACAGTAAAAATTGATAAGGAAAATACCACAATCGTTGAAGGATTAGGGAAAAAGGATGATATTCGGGCAAGGATTTCTCAAATCAAGTTACAGATTGATGAAACTACATCTGATTATGATAAAGAGAAACTCCAGGAAAGACTTGCAAAGCTCTCTGGTGGTGTTGCAGTTATAAATGTTGGTGCTGCTACTGAGGTAGAGATGAAAGAGAGGAAAGCAAGGGTTGAAGACGCACTCCATGCTACAAAAGCAGCCGCAGAAGAGGGTATCGTTCCTGGGGGAGGGGTAGCTCTTCTCAGAACAATTCCAATCCTCCAGAAGCTTAAACTTGATGATCCCGAACAGCAGATAGGTGTCAATATAATAATGAAGGCGCTCGAGGAACCGATGAAACAGTTGGCAAATAATGCTGGTGAAGAAGGTTCCGTGATTGTTGAAAATGCAAAGTCGAAAACAAAGAATGTGGGATTTAATGTTGCAACATGTAAGTTCGAAGACATGCATGAAGCAGGAATAATAGATCCGACAAAGGTAACAAGAATTGCATTACAGAATGCAGCAAGTATTGCATCCCTGTTGATAACAACAGAGGCAATAATTGCTGAAGAGCCTGAAAAGGAAGAGAAACTTCCAATGCCACCTCCAGGAGGAGGTTATGGCGGAGGGATGTATTAATAAAATAGTAGTAGTTATTATTGCTGTCGGCGTTTTAATTCGTCGGCAGCAATATCTTTAATAAATCAGTCATGCCAACATATGATTATGTGTGTAAGAAATGTAAGAAAATTTTTGAGATATTTCACAATATCTCCACTTCTGTTAGTAAATGTCCAGAGTGTGGGGGTAAGTTAGAACGGCTCATTACCCCAAATGCGGGACTGATATTCAAGGGTTCAGGGTTCTATCAAACCGATTACAAAAGAAAGTCAGATGGAAACGGAAGTGGAAAGGAAAAAGAAATGAAAACCGACAAGAAAACTGACAACAAAACCGAGAAGAAAACCGAGAAAGAGAAAGTAAATAACAAGAAATAAGGAGTTAATCGTGAAGAGAGTATTTCTATTTTTGTTAATTCTTACTGTACTGTTTTGTTTTGGTTGTCCTGAAAAACCTGCGGAAGATACAGAGCAGCCTGAGGAGGTAGTACCTTATATTCCTCCTGCAGATGGAAGAATTACAGCAGAACAGCAGGGTTCGTATATTAAAGCATCACTTGCACTCCAGGAAGCAATGGAAAAGTACTCACTGATGATAAAAGAATTTGTTGAAAAATATAAGCTAAATCAGGATCTTACCCAGATGTCTGACACAGCATTTCTTAACAGTAATCCTGATGTTAAAAAGGCATGGGGTGAACTGAATAAGGAATGGGATGAAATGCAGAAGGAAGCTTACAAAGTAGCAGGTATATCAGAAGAGGAGTTTAACTGGATAGGTGGTGCTTTAACAGATATAATAAATACTGCTGTTCAAAAGAAGGTAGAAAAAGCACTTACGATAAAATCCGAAGAGACGAATTAACTTAGAAATTCTTTCACCTCTTTTTGTTTTAAAAAACTGCTTTTTAGTTCTTTGTCCTTGATACCAACAAGGATATCTTCGATTATTTTTTTCCCTTCTTCCTTGAATTGAATTATTCCTTCTTCATTTCCCTGCCTGCTGAATAGATCAATAAAATCGTAGAATAAGGGTACGAGTTGCTCAGTGTTGGACATCTCTTTATAGATTGCATAGGTTTTATTAAGAGATACTTCAGCATTCTTATAATCTTTTTCTTCAATTAAAAGCTTACTATGTAACCTTGTGATAGAAGCTGAAAGCTCAAGATTTTCTGTTCCCTTCAGGTATTCTGTTATCTTTTCAATATATTTTTTGACAGAATTAAAATCCTTCATATCGTAGTAGAGCCATCCAAGTGAATCGTACGTAGCCATTATCATTGATGTGCTTTTAATCTCTTCAAATACTGATAATGCCTTTTCGTAAAAATCAAGTGCCTTTTTATATTCTTCTCTTTTTTCTCTTACTGTCCCGAAATTCAGGTATGCATAACCAAAACCAAGCCTATTGTTAATCTTTTTATTTAATTCAAGATATTTATTAAGAAATTTCTCTGCCTTATCAAGATCATTTAAGAAGATATAAATTCCAGCAAGGTTATTGTAACTAATTGCAGTACCAAGTTTATTTCCCATTTTTTCATCCAGTTCCTGTGATTTCTCGTACGTTTCAATTGCCTTTGAGCATTCTCCTAAAGCTTGATATATGCCTGCTAAATTATTATAGACTGCTGAAAGACCTGCATATATGTTATGCTTTTTATATAATGTTAGAGATTTGTTGTAAAATTCCAGACTACCCTTGATATCGCCCGAGTAGTCAAGAAGCATTGCACGTTTGCTGTAGTAATCAGCAAGGATATCATCTCTCTTCTTTTCTTTTAGTTTACCCTTTAGAATCTTAAAAATGTCTTCGAAATCGTCGAGTAACGCGAATGATTCTTTAATGTTGCCAGTTAAGTACAGTATCCAGATTTCATCAAAGATTATGTTAATCATCTCCTTTGATCTTTTGT
>JAGMEZ010000500.1 GCA_023127905.1 Caldifarciminota bacterium | reverse complement strand
CATTGAACGGGATTTACATTGTAGCAAGTGAAATTACAAAGGAGAATTTGCAAAATATTGATCTTATGATCCCTTCCACAAATTATCTCTTCGAACCGCGTGGTAGAAATACTGCACCCGCTGTTGGACTTGCTGCTTTCACTCTTTCTGAGATAGTTGATGATTCGATAATGGTTGTTCTGCCGGCTGACCATTATATAACGGATGTAGGATCATTTTTAGAGTGCATTAAAAGGGCTGTTGAGGTATCAAAGAAGGGATATCTTGTAACCTTTGGAATTGTTCCATCAAGACCGGAAACGGGATACGGTTATATTGAGTGCGGTGAAGAAATAAGCGAGAGTGTATGTAAAGTGAGGAGATTTAAGGAAAAACCAAGTCAGAAGAAGGCAAATGAATTTGTAAAAAAAGAAAAATTTTTATGGAATAGCGGAATCTTTGTCTGGCAAACGAAGAGAATTATCGAAGAGTTTCACAAATTTCAACCTGAATTATCACAAGAGATGGAGCAGTATGTTCAAAAAGAGGATGATGAAAAGAAGAAAATATTGTTAGAAAGAATTTATAATGAGATTGAAACTATCTCGATTGATTACGCAATTATGGAAAAATCAACCCGTGTCGCTGTTGTCAGAGCTTCTTTTGGATGGGATGATGTTGGTTCGTGGAATGCACTTGAAAGGCTAATAAAAAAAGATGCGAACAGAAATATCAGAGTTGGAGATGTTGTTTCTATTGACACGGAAGATTCGATCATTGTTGCTGAAAGGGGTGTTATTGGAACCATCGGTATTTCGAACCTTATTGTTGTTCATACCGAAGATGCAACACTTATACTTCCAAAGGATAGATCCCAGGAAGTGAAAGAGATTGTTAGAAGATTAAATACGCACAAAAAGTTAGAAAAATATACATAAAGAAAGGAGGTTCTCTATGAAAAAAATGGCACTACTGCTGATTCTTTTGCTTGCTTTGGCACTTAACTTCTCTTGTGCCAAGAAGCCACCCCCGGGAGATTTCATTGATGAGGAACCAATTATCATCGAAGAAGAAGAAGAGATGGAAGCTATTGAAGAATATGAAGAGATGGTTGAAGAGGATACAATGACTGTTGAGACACCCCCACCTCCACCACCTCCTCCTACTTCCGGTAAAGTATTCAGGGTTCAGATCGGTGCATTTTACGGCACTGATGGAGCAAACAAGAGAAAGGCACGTTCAGTTTCATTATTTAATAAGCCTATTTACATCGAATACATTGCACCTTACTACAAGGTTAGAGTAGGAGATTTTACATCAAAAGCAGAAGCGGAAAGTTTTAAAGCAAAAGTTGTCCGTTATTATGGCGATGCATTTGTAACAGAGACGACAAAAACACCTTGATGATTTGATTGATCTTGTATTGGCAACTCGGAATAGGGATAAAATATCTGAAATTCAACAGTCCCTCAGAACCTTAAATGTAAGAATTCTTACATTCGGAGATATAAGGGACCTTCCCATAGTAAAAGAAAATGGAAGGTCCCTCTATGAAAATGCACTTAAAAAGGCATTTTTGATTTCTTCCTGGACTAAAAAACTGGCTCTTTCAGATGATTCAGGTTTAGAAGTTGATTTTCTTAATAAGAGACCTGGTGTTAAATCGGCACGTTTTTCAGGTGAAAATGCAACATATGAAGATAATAATCTGAAACTACTTAAATTACTAACGGGTGTTTCTGAAGAAAGAAGAAAAGCGCAGTTTAAGTGTGTAATGATACTTTCTTTTCCTGATGGAAGGATTGAACAATTTGAGGGAATACTGAATGGAGAAATAGCAACCTCAGGAAAAGGAAATAATGGTTTTGGATATGACCCGATCTTTTTTGTCCCTGAGATTGGTAAGACCCTTGCAGAAATTAACCAGGAGGAAAAAAACAAGATAAGCCATAGGGGAAAAGCCCTAAAAAAGGTTTACAGGTTTTTAGAAAATTATATTAATCAGCGTTATGGTAATTAAAATAATAAATTAAATTGAAAGAATAATTAAGAAGGAATAAATATGAATTTAGTTAGTTTTGAGAGGATTCTTTTTATTACAGTTGTCTCTATATATTGTCTTAGCTTTATATTCTATTTTATTTTCATTAATTTTCCAAGATTTCTTAACAGAGGAAAGATTGCTTCGTATGTATTATTGCTGGGAGTTATTGTGCACACCGCGCTTATCGTCACGCGGATTGTTCAAACAAGACATCCACCTTTCCAGACCCTCTATGAAGCCCTTTCCTGGTTCGGTTTTTCGGTTGTGATTGTCTATCTTTTTGTGGAATGGAGAAGGAAAGTACGGCTTGCAGGTGTTTTTGTCACAGCGATAGTAATTGCCGCTTCGCTGTATGCAATTTTAGGACTTTCAGCTGTCCCCAGACCACTTCCTCCAGCCCTGCAAAGTAAATGGTTTACCTGGCATGTTGTTGGAGCCTTTTCTGCGTATGCAGCGTTTGTTGTTGCATTTTGTGTTGAAATTACATTTCTCCTTTTCGGTACACGAGGAAAGGGATATGGATTCACTGGATCTACGAAGAAACTCTTTCATAGAATGTCATATAATCTCATTTTAATTGGTTTCCCACTCTTAGGTTACGGTATTATTTCGGGAGCAGCATGGGCAGAAGAAGCCTGGGGTGTATATTGGTCATGGGATCCGAAGGAGACATGGTCTCTTATAACCTGGCTGGTTTTTGCACTGTATCTGCATGCAAAGATAACACCGAGATGGACGACCCGGAAAGCATCGGTACTCGTCATAGTGGGATTTATCTGTATGATTTTCACATTTTTAGGAGTGAACTGGATTTCGAAATTACTCCATATTCCGAGTTTGCACACTTTTTAGAGGAGCAAATATGATGAAGAAATTTTTTAAGACACTGTACAGATTATTGACATCAACGAAGTTAACAATCATAATACTCTTTGTTCTCATTTTCTTCATGCTTTTAGGAACAATTCTGCCTCAGGGTGGGACATCTGAAGAATACATAAGAGCTTTTGGCACAACTCTGCATTCAAAGCTTGCTCCCTTTGGTGTTCTTGATATTTTTCACTCCTGGTATTTTATCACTGCTGGTATTCTTCTCTATATAAACCTTTTCCTCGGAACACTGAAAGGCTTTCTACTTGAGAGAAGGAAAAAAGCTCTCTTAATAGACAAACCCAGGGGAGCTATGGCAATATCTGTTGCAGGAGGATTCTCTGCCGTAGAAGATGCCTTGAAAAAAAGAGGGTTTAGGTACAGGAAATTGATTGATGATGACAATGCTACTGCGGTAATAGGTGTGAGAGGTTTAAGGAAAAGGTATGTTTCCCTCTTTTTTCATTTTTTCCTTGGAATCTCAATTATTGGATTTGTTCTTTCTGCAATGACGAAATTTGATGGTTACATTGATTTCAAGATTGGAGATAAGGAGGATATTCCTCTATCAAGCCAGGATATGGGAGTTTACCGTGTTTTCAAGAAGTTCAATCCAGATAAGGTCGATAAAATGGAAGTTGAGCTAAAGAATTACGAAATGGAATACATTTTGGTCAATGAACGCTACTTTCCAAAAGATTACAAGAGCACATTGATTGCTCGATACAATGGAATGGAGAAGATGAAGGTTGTTGAGGTGAACAGACCATTGAAATTAAAAGGGTTAACCCTCTACCAGATGGGATATAGCCAGAGATTTGATTTAGATGTTGGAGATTCAATACTCCATCTCGAGGCTGGCGAAAGCTTTTCCATTGATGGTATTGATGGTATGTTTCTAATCCGAACTATCTATGCTGGCAAACTCTTTGAAGGGGAAGAGGTAATCGATATTGTGCCGAATACCAAGCTCTACTATAGAGGTATGGATGGACCGGGATGGGAAAATATAGCAAAACTGACTGTTGATGAACCAGTGACCGTCATGGGAAAGAGCTTGGTTTTACGCAACGTTAAAGAGGTGAGCGGTATATACTACAAAAGGGATGATGGTGTTCCTCTGCTTTATATTTCATTTTTCCTTTTTCTGGTTGGAATGTTCGTGAGGATTTTCTTTCCCTGCTACGAGTTGCGGTTGTTCTATGATAAAAAAGAACAAACTGCCTATATGAAAGGAACTGCATCAGGAGTTGCTGCATACATTGATCGTGAAATTAATGAGATTGAGAAAATGGTCAGGCAAAGTCAATGAAGATTAGAATTGACACGATAGAAATTATGTAATAGGAGAGCATATTAATGGATGATGAAAAGGGAAAAATGAAGAAAAAAACAAAATTAAGGGATTGGATCGAATCTATTATCTGGGCATTTGTCATTGCTATGATTATCAGAACGTTCTTTATTCAAGCGTTTAAGATTCCCTCAGGCTCAATGGAAGATACACTCCTTATCGGCGATTTCCTTCTTGTTAATAAAATGGTATATGGAGTTCATATTCCATTTACAAAAAAGAATATACTGAAATTTCGAGACCCCAAAAGGGGTGAAATTGTTGTTTTTATTTCACCTTATACAAAAAAGTATTTTGTAAAGAGGTGTATTGCTTTTTCCGGTGATACTGTTGAGGTAAGACATAAGGTTGTTTATTTGAATGGTAAGAGCCTTTTAGAAACTGAGGTACAGCACAAGGATCCACGGGAATTTCCCCCTATTCCAAACATTCCAAAGGCTTCGTACCAGAAAAATTGGGAGAGTGGAGAATTCCGTTTTGTAGGAGGATACTGCAGAGATAATTTTGGACCAATTGTTGTTCCAGAAGGAAATATTTTTGTTATGGGGGATAATAGGGACAACTCGGATGATTCACGTTTCTGGGGTCCACTTGAATTAGGTTATATTTTTGGTAAACCACTAATTCTATATTTATCATGGGAAAAAGATGTTCCATTCTATAAAATATGGGAAAAAATTAGGTGGAGAAGAATTTTTAATTTCGTATTGTAAGATGAAAGTAACAGTTGATTTAAAGAATATAAACCTTGATGAAAGGATTAAACAGATAAGAAACAGGAAGCTAAGTGGTAATTTTATAATTATTTCAGGAAAGCATTATGCTTCTTTTTCGTATAGGAATGGAGAATTTCAGAGAGCTCGTTTTGATGATATAAAGGGTAAATTAGCAATGGATAAAATTATTGAATTGAAAGAAGGTTTGTTAACAATAGATATTATACAGAAAGAGAAAGAGAAGGAACAATTGTGGCGAATAATTGAGAGTCTTCCAAGTCTTCTTTTTTGTGGAATTATTGAAGGAGGTATATTTACAAATATTATAATTAAAAAAGAAACAAGATTTTCTGAAAAGGAAATTAATAGTTTTGTTGATTATCTAATGGTATTCTCTGATAGGCAAAAAATGAAAATTAGAAATGTGAAATTGTTCTATGATTATGACATACTTTATATAGAGAGGATTAAGGATGGGGTTTTTACAGTCTTTCTTTTGCCTAACAGTGATGAGGATATAAGGCTGCTTTCTATATCGGTACACAACATTACATCTAAGATAAGAGATGTGATGTTTAGAGAGAGAAAATCCGGGTATTAAGAGACATAAATTATAAATCAGTCTTGACAAAACACCATTTTGTTATTATATTCTTATAAGTTATTTATATCTATGGAGGTATATTGTCTACGGTAAAGAAAGGAAAAAAAGAGAAAGAATCTGAGATTGAAAAATTAAGGGAAGAGTTAAATACTGCACACGAGGATGCAAAGGAATATACTAATAAGTACTTACGAGCACTTGCGGATTTGGATAATCAGAGAAAACGAACAATTAAGGAAAAAGAGGAAATACAGAAATATGCAAGTGAAAGATTAATTCTGAGTATTCTCCCTGTTGTGGATAATTTTGAAAGGGCAATTGATGCAAGTAAGAATACTGAAGATGTTGAGAAGATACTCGATGGTATTAAATTAATTCTAAGGCAGTTAAAAGATATTCTTAAGAAAGAAGGGTTAAAGTCCTTTGAATGTGTTGGTGAAAAATTTGATCCTTACATGCACGAAGCATTCCTTGCTATTGAGAGTAAGGAACATGAACCATCTACAGTACTTGAAGAGATAGAAAAAGGATATGTACTAAGAGATAAAGTTATAAGGCCTGCAAAGGTAACAGTTTCAAAACAAGACAAAAAAAAGGAGGATGATGAAAATGGCATCTAAGGATAGAGTAATAGGAATTGATCTTGGAACTACAAATTCTTGTGTAGCAATAATGGAAGGAGGAGAACCTACAATTATTCCTAATCTTGATGGAGGAAGAACAACGCCTTCAGTTGTAGCAATTAAGGAGGATGGCGAGAGGTTGGTTGGTATAATTGCGAAAAGGCAACAAATAACCAATCCTGAAAATTCTGTATATTCAATTAAGAGATTTATGGGAAGAAGGTATAATGAAGTTTCAGAAGAAATGAAGAAAGTATCGTATAAAGTTATTGAAGCTTCGGGAGGTGATGTGAGGGTAGAGATGGGGGGAAAGCAGTATTCACCACCTGAAGTTTCTGCAATGATATTAAAATATTTAAAAAAAGCAGCTGAAGAATATATCGGTGATGAAGTTAAAAAAGCCGTTATAACAGTTCCCGCATATTTTAATGATTCACAAAGGAAAGCAACCAAGGATGCAGGGAAGATTGCTGGACTTGATGTACTCCGTATTATAAATGAACCAACAGCTGCGTCACTTTCTTACGGTCTTGAGAAGAAGAAGAAGAATGAGAAGATAGCAGTTTTTGATTTCGGAGGAGGAACGTTTGATATTTCTATTCTTGAGATTGGGGAAGGTGTTTTTGAAGTTAAATCCACAAATGGAGATACTCACCTTGGTGGTGATGATTTTGACCAGAGAATCGTGGACTGGATTACTGATGAGTTCAAGAAAGAGAGTGGAATTGACTTACGGGAGGATAAAAGGGCTCTTCAGAGATTACGTGAGCAGGCGGAGAAAGCTAAGATTGAACTTTCAACAACCCTTGAAACATCTATAAACCTTCCTTTTATAACTGCCGATGCCTCTGGACCAAAACATCTTGATATGAAGATGAGGAGGGCAAAACTTGAAAGTCTTGTAGAAGATATGATTGAGCGGACAAAACAACCTGTTACGCAGGCACTCGAGGACGCAAAGATTTCTGCGAAAGATATTGATGAAGTGATACTTGTTGGTGGTATGACGAGAATGCCTGCAATACAGGAAGCAGTGAAAAGCTATTTTGAAAAGGAACCCCATAAAGGAATAAATCCTGATGAAGTCGTGGCTATGGGAGCTGCCATCCAGGGAGCAGTTCTTAGTGGAGAGGTTAAAGATGTACTTTTACTCGACGTGACACCCTTAACACTCGGAATAGAAACCCTGGGAGGCGTAAAGACACCAATTATTGATAGAAATACTACAATTCCCACAAAAAAGAGTCAAATATTTACAACTGCAGCGGATAACCAACCTGCCGTTACTATTCATGTCCTTCAGGGTGAGCGAAAAATGTCGACTGATAATAGAACCCTTGGGAAATTTGAACTTGTTGGAATTCCACCTGCACCACGCGGTGTTCCACAGATTGAGGTAGCATTCGATATCGACGCAGATGGTATTCTCCATGTTTCTGCAAAAGATCTTGGTACAGCTAAGGAACAGAAAATTCGTATTACGGCTTCAAGTGGACTTAGTGATGATGAAGTGGAAAAGATGGTCAAAGAGGCAAAGTTACATGAGGCAGAGGATGAAAAGAAGACTCATCTTATTGAAGCGAGAAATAGAGCGGATTCGCTTATTTATTCAACAGAGAAAAGCCTTAGGGAGTATGGTGATAAATTATCAGATTCAGAGAAAAAAGATATAAAGAAACAGGTTGAGGAACTGAAAAAGGTGATGCAAACCAACAATGTGGGTGAAATTGAAAGTCATATGGAAGCAGTTCAGAATGCATCGTATGTTATCTCTGAGAAAATGTATCAACAGACGACGACAGAGCAACAGGGTGCGGGTGAGACCCAGCAGGAGGAAACTGTTGGTGAAAAGGAAGAAAAACCAGAAGAAAAATCCGAGAGTTCTGATGCTGTAGACGCAGATTATGAAGTAATTGATGACGAAGACAAGGACAAGGGTGAGAAAAACTCGGAAGAGGAAGGTATCTGAGAAGGAAGAGTAAATGGGAAAGAGAGATTATTATGAAGTTCTTGGAGTTCCCAGAAACGCTTCTGATAATGAGATAAAGAAAGCGTACAGGGAACTAGCAAAAAAATATCATCCTGACGCAAATCCCGAGAAAAAAGAAGAAGCTACAGAAAAATTTAAAGGAATTTCTGAAGCTTATGAAATTCTTATGGATAATAATAAAAGAGCAACGTATGATCGTTTTGGACATTCAGGAATGGAAGGGGCATTTGGAAGTGGTGGATTCAACATGGGACGTGATTTTACCCATTATAGAGATGTAGATTTAAGTGATATTTTTGAAGGGATCTTTGGCGGTAATCTTGGAGGTGGCAGCATATTTGACTTATTCGGGGGTGGTGTGAGAACAGGTTTTGGGAAAAGGGTTCAAGCTATACGAGGTGGTGATATAAAAATAAACCTCAAACTTTCACTTGAAGAAATTGCAAAAGGTGTTAAGAAGAAGATAAAAGTTATGAGGTATAGTAGGTGTGATACTTGTGGTGGTTCAGGTGCTAAAAAGGAAAGTGGACTTGTTACCTGCATGGAATGTCAGGGAAGAGGACAGGTAGCAAAAACTTCAAGTAGTTTATTTGGTCTTGTTCAAACTGTTAGAACCTGCGGTCGTTGTGGGGGAACAGGGAAGATTGTCAAGGAGCCATGCAAAGGCTGTAAAGGAACAGGAAGAGTAAAGAAATCTTCAGTAATCTCGGTAAAAATTCCAGCTGGAGTAAGTGAAGGGAATTATATTTCCTTAGGGGGAGAAGGACATGTTGGACCAAACAACGGATCTAAAGGAGATTTAATTGTTGTTATTGAAGAGAAGAAACATCAACAATTTGAAAGGCATGGTTCAGACATAGTCTACAGGGCTTTTATTTCTTATACAAAAGCTGTTCTTGGTGGAAAAGTTCATATCCCAACATTAAATGGAAAAATATCGTTAAAGATTCCTTCTGGAACTGAGTCGGGTAAGCTGTTTCGCTTGAAAGGGCAGGGTCTTCCCAATATAAATTTTCCGGGAAAAGGTGATGAGTATATTGAGGTGAAGATCTGGACACCAAAAAGGATAAATGCGGAAGAGAAAGAGTTATTAAAGCGGCTCGAGGTGATTTCGAAAGAACCCCCAAAAAATGCATAAATTTATACGCACGGTAATCTTTCCAGGAATCTGTACAAATTACTAAATCCAATAAACTTTTTTATTCTTTTTTTATTTTTTCTATTATTATGGGTTATTTTGTTGTAAAGAAGAAGGACATTGAAGATGATAAAATTGTCATTAAAGGCAAGGAATTCAGACATATTAAGAATGTTTTGCGATTGAAGATTACCGATAAGATTGTTGTTACCACAGGGGATGGAGAAGAATACCATTCTGTAATTTTAAAAATAAAATCTAATTTTATAGTTGCGAAAATTTCGAAAATTACAAGAAGAAGCAACGAGCCTGGGATATATGTTGGAATAGCCATCGCTCCTCCGAAAGCGAAAAGAATGGAGTGGTTTGTAGAGAAAGCAACGGAACTTGGAGTAAGTGAAATAATTCCTGTCCTGACGAAGAGGAGTGTTGTTATTCCAGGATATAATAAAGTTAAGAGGTGGGAGAAGGTAGCTATTTCCGCCATTAAACAGTCAGAACGATCCATTCTTCCAAAGATTCATGAACCCATTAGCTTTGAGGAACTGTTGGACAATAGTATTGTATTTCCTGTTAGGTTCATTGCTTATGAAAAGCAGCGTGAAGGTGTTCTTGAAGAAAATCTTCGTGGAAATAAAGCAACGAGGGTACTTGTTCTTATTGGACCAGAGGGAGGTTTTGAAAAGTGGGAGGTTAAGGCTGCAGTAGATAAAGGTTTTATTCTTGTTACGCTTGGTGTAACAAAATTGAGGACAGAAACTGCTGGAATTGTAGCCCTGACAAGGATTTTGGCAATATAAGTAAACGCTTCGCTGTAAACAAATGCCTTCGGCTGTGAATAAACGCCTTCGGCTGTGAATTAAACGCTTCGCTGTAAACAAACGCTACGCTGTAAACAAACCCGTAAATGCTTTGCATTTTTCGGGACGTTATTAACGAGTTACCGGTTGAAACGAATCACCTTCTTTTACTCTATAGCCGTTAATGAAGTCATTGCTATGCATGATGGTTTTTCCCTCTGGTCTCAGTAGTTCAATAATTACTGTGTTTTTATCCCCTGCTATAACTTCAAGGTTCTTTTCCGTAATAATTGTACCAGGTTTTCCCTCCTTAACCACTCCAGATTTTGCTTTTAAGAGAGTTATGCGTTTTCCACTGAAAAATGTGTAACTCCCCGGAGTTGGTGAAAGACCATTTATCTTTCTTATTATTTCGATTGATGTTGACATCCAGTTGATAATTCTCTCTTCCTTCGTGATCTTTTTTGCGTAGCTTTTTTTTGATGCATCCTGTTTAATACATGTGAAATCACCCGTATTTATTTTTTTAATTGTTTCTATTGCTATATCTTTTCCTATGAAAATAAGTCTTTTTTCAAGTTCACCAGCAGTTTCAAATTCCTTAATCTCTGTTTCTTTCTTTAGTATGATATCTCCTCTGTCAAGGAATTCATTCATAAAAAAGGTTGTTACACCTGTCTTTGTTAAACCATTTATTATTGCTCTATGGATTGGTGCAGCGCCCCTTAATTCAGGGAGCAAGGAGAAATGAAGATTAACTGCACCTTTGGTTGGTAAGTTAAGCAATTCATTTCCAAGAATTTTGGCATAAGCACTGAGAAAGAAAAGACCAGGTTTATAATCTGAAATCTTTTGTATTACATCATTAATATTTGGGTCGACCGGGGTTAACACATCTATATTATGAACAATTGCTAAATGTTTAACAGGTGTTGGTAACCGTTTTCTTCCTCTGCCTTTTTCCCTGTCAGGTTGGCTGATTATAAGATTGATGTTGAAATTGTTTTCTAAAAGCGATTGAGCAATTTCCGCTGAAATAGCTGAGCTTCCCCAGTAGACTATTCTCATTTATTTTCTTTATATTAAGTACGATGATGTTGGTTTTATGGTTTCTGTATTCCTTGTTGTTACCTTTTCTCTTTTTGTTTTGAAACAGCGTTTTTCTCAACTGTTATTTCAGTTTTGTCTGCTATCTTTATAACGATAGTATCCTCCTTTACGCGTGTAATTGTTCCGTGGATTCCTCCTGATGTTACAACTTCGTCCCCCTTTGTCAGGTTTCCGATCATCTGTTTCCTTTTCTGTTCTTGTTTTCTCTGAGGCATAAAGAGGAGAAAGTAAAGGATTGCAATTATCATTACAATAAATACAATTGTCGTTATGGGGTTAGTCTGACCCTGCTGCCCTCCCTGTCCCATTGCATGAAGAGTTTCAACCATTTTACCTCCTTTTTTTGTTCGTTATACAGGAAAAAAAAGACAATGTCAATAGGATTTTAAAGATTTCAGACTTTTCATAAGAAATATCCAAAAAACACTTGACATTATTGAAAAAATCGATTATAGTATAATACTGCTATAAGTTCATATTTAACCTATCTGTTACCGAATGCAGATATACCTTGTAACTTTAGTAGTAAAACGTTACAGAAAACGAATTTATTGTTCGTAATGCCTACAATTCTTTATCACATGGACAAAGGGTTCGTTAATGAATGTTTTACATCATTTTAAAAAATTATAATATAAAGGAGGTGAACAGGATGCCCTGGAGAGAAAAGCTCAAGAATAACATATCTACCGTTGAACAGTTGAATAAACACATAGATTTAAGCACAAAAGAGAGGAAGAAAATACAGAAAATTATTGAAAAGCACCCAATGAGCATTAGCCAGTATTATATGTCGTTGATTCAGGAAAAAGGTTCCTATGATCATGATCCTATTAAACGAATGATTGTTCCTC
>JAGMEZ010000050.1 GCA_023127905.1 Caldifarciminota bacterium | reverse complement strand
CAAAAAATTGGTGAAAGAACGAAGGGGAAAGGATGCTGAAGTCAATTCCAAGAGAAAGCAATGAATAAACGTGAGAGCTATTTCTCAAGAAAGCTACAGTATGGTCAAAGAAAAAACAGAGTAAAGGAGGTATTATGTTTAAGTTTAAGTTTTTTGTGTATATGGTGATGTTCCTTATAGCAGGTTCAGGCTATGCTGGCTACTGGTCTCATCAAACAGTCGATGCAACAGGAGATATTGGGTATTATATCTCGCTTGCCCTTGATGCAGACGGTAACCCTCATATAAGTTATTATGATAATATAAATTATGATTTGATGTATGCAAAAATGACTGCTGGTGTCTGGAGCATTGAGACGGTTGACACATCGTCAATCGCTGTTGGTACGTATACTTCGATTGCCATTGATGCGAACGGAAACCCCCATATAAGTTATTATGATAATGGCAATTATGATTTGAAATATGCAAAGAAGACAGGTGGAGTCTGGGAAATGGAAACAGTTGATGCAACAGGGAATATTGGTACATATACTTCGATTGCCATTGATGTGAACAGCAATACACATATAAGTTATTATGATGAAGACAATTATGATTTGAAGTATGCGAAGAAGACAGGTGGTTCGTGGAACATTGAAACGGTTGAAGCAACTGGAAATGTTGGTAAATATGGTTCGATTGCCCTTGATGCGAATGGTAATCCTCATATAAGTTATATGGATAATACAAATTATGATTTGAAGTATGCAAAGAAGATAGGTGGTTCCTGGATCATTGAAGTGGCTGATAATGCATCAGGAATTATTGGAATGTATACATCAATTGCTATTGATGTGAACAACAATCCCAACATAAGTTATTATGCTTATGATCCCAATTATGATTTGAAGTATGCGAAGAAGGTAAGTGGTTCGTGGAGCATTGAGACGGTTGATGCAACTGGAAGTGTTGGCTCTTATAACTCAATTGCCCTTGATGCAGATGGCAACCCTCATATAAGTTATTATGATAACACCAATGATAATTTGAAATATGCGAACGAGATTGGTGGTTCCTGGGATATAGAAGCGGTTGATGAAACAGGAGATGTTGGTAAGTATAGTTCAATTGCCCTTGATGCAAATGGCAATCCCCATATTGGTTATCGTGATAATACCAATTTTGATGTGAGATATACGACAACTGCAGTAAAGGTAGAATATCCTAATGGTGGTGAGGTCTGGTCAGCTGGTGAGCCCCAGACCATTTTATGGGATGGTGCCGGAGAGGTTGATATTTATCTTTCTACAGATGGTGGCAATTCGTATACCCTGATTGTGAATAACGTGTTTGGCGGTACATATTCAATTTCGGTACCAAATATTATGACTGATGCCGGTTTGATGAAAATAATCAGACAGGATACACTTTATTCGGGAGACGTGTCTGATGCTTATTTTGCTATTCAACACCCTATTCCAGTGCGTAAATTCAGAAAAACAATGGTTGATGCATCAGGAGCTGTTGGCTTGTATACTTCACTTTGCCTGGATGCGAATGGTAATCCTCGTATAAGTTATTATAATACTACCAGTGGTGATTTGAAGTATACGAAGAAAACAGGTAATGTTTGGAGCATTGAAACGGTTGATACAGGAGGAGATGTTGGTGAGTTTAGTTCGCTTGTCCTGGATGTAAACGGTAATCCTCATATAAGTTATTTGGATGATACAAATGATGATTTGAAGTATGCAAAGAAGATCGGTGGTTCCTGGAGCGATGAGACAGTAGATGCAACAGGGAATGTTGGCAGGTATTGCTCAATTGCCCTTGATGCGAACGATACGCCCCATATAAGCTATCATAATAGTACCAATGGAGATTTGAAGTATACGAAGAAGACAGGTGCTACCTGGAGCATTGAGACGGTAGATGCAACAAATAATGTAGGAAGTTATACTTCTATTGCTATAGATGGGGAAGGAAATCCTCATATAAGCTATTATTACACCACAGGTGGAGATTTAAAATATGCCAAGAAAACTGGAATTGTGTGGACTATAGAAACAGTTGATGCAGCGACGTGTGGTCAATACTCTTCAATTGCCCTCGATAATGATGGAAATCCACAAATTAGCTATTACGATTGGAGTAATGATGATTTAAAATTTGCAAAAAAGGTTGGCTCAGGATGGGGCATCGAGACTGTTGATTCAGTAGGAGATGTTGGCAGGTATACCTCGATTACCGTTGATGTGAACGGCAATCCACATATAACTTATCTTGACGTTACCAATGTTGATTTAAGGTATGCGAAAAAAACAGGCGGTTCCTGGAGCATTGAGACGGTAGATGCGGCAGGAAGTGTTGGTTATTATACATCAATCGACTTTGATGCGAACAGTAATCCCCATATAAGTTGTTATACTGCTACCGGAAGTGATTTGAAGTATGCAACCACTGCTTTGAATATTATAGATCCAATAGGTGGTGAGACATGGAATGTTGGAGCAAATGAGAATATACGATGGGCAGGTCCCAGGGATATCGATGCTTATATCTCGTTGCAAGGTGGAGATGATTGG
>JAGMEZ010000005.1 GCA_023127905.1 Caldifarciminota bacterium | reverse complement strand
ATACTGATTTGTAATATCTAAAAATTCCAGCATTTTTATCGCTGCTGCCCAATTTTAATTCTCCCGGTCTTGTTTTAAATGCGATTTGATCATAGAACATATCCTCTGCAATATTAGTAGGATGTTTAAGTTCTTTTGGAATATTAAAACCACTTCCTTTCAAAGCATACATTGTATCGCAGTCGGGTGTAACGATATTAAAATCTCCCAATAAAATATAATTATACTCTTTGTCGTCAGCCCGTTTGGAAATGAATTTGCTGATATGTCTTATTTCCTTTACTCTTCTCTCAAATTTTTCACCTGCTTTACTACCATAGTAAATATGGATTGTACATAACATAAACTTAAACCAGCCTGATTGAAATGCAACAAGATAAGGCGTCCTTGCAAACTGACGTTTCCCTGCTATCAGCTTCGTCTCCGGAAGTACAATCTCACCAGCAATATTTTGAAAATGTACTTTATTGCTGTCATACACAAATGTCATTCTTTCCTTGTTTCCTGACCTTCCTTCGGTTACGTCAGTCGTAATAAATTTCCAATTACTACCAAGAATTCTCATAACTTTCCTAAGCGCACTTAAATTTTTGTTGATTTCCTGAAGGGCAACAATATCAAATGACGAAATAATTTCTGCAACATAGTAATAGGATTCTCTCATTCTTGGACCGTGTTTGAACTTGTTTGAATCAAAATCACGTATATTCCACGTTGCCAGCAACATTGTATCATTAACCGTTCTACAGGGTATTTCCCTCTTGAGCTGTTTTCTCAATGAAATAAGATTACGTGCAATTCTGCTTTGTTCTTTTTTATTTCGTATCCAGCCTATTTGTTTATAAAAAGCCATTTTTTACTCACAATACATAGTTTATGCTCTATATCTTCTAACATCAATCTCGATTTTACCAAAAATCTCTAAACCAGCTTCAGTAACCCTATATAAATCTTTTGTCACTGGATCTTTATAAATTATTCCAATGTCCAAAAGGTCATCTATAAATCTATGTGTTGTTTCTAAGGCTTCAGTGTATTTTACATGCTCTATTAAATATTTAATAAATATAAATTTATCTCCATATCCCTTGCGTATCAAGGATCTTAGTAAACCTGCAAGATAACCATTAGCCCAGACATGATTATTTTCGATTCCTATTTCTTCTTTGGGATAGTATTTTTTTATGACAGACACAAATGTTTGAAGAATCTCATTTGCCATTATAGAATCTTTCTCCTTATTATTTATAATATTGTATTGCTTTTTCTTGATTAATCTCATTTTGTTATATTGAAAATTAAAAACATTGTTCTCTATAATATTAAAGAACACGTATAATACAATATAGTGTACTGCAAGTTTTGTGCCAGAAAACAATCTGGGAGGTAAGTGTGATTAAATAATAACTTATATTTATGGAATAATTAAGGGTTCTAAAAAGGCAAAATAATCTCTTAAAAGTGGGGCATAAATGCCACTCCTTAAAAAAGCAACGTAAATTTACTCTGGAGCAGGAAGGCTTCTAACCCTTTATTTTCTGCTCATAAGAAAAAAAGATGAATATTTAATTTCTGTCAAATAGCTCTGATTTTAAATATATTTCCTCGAGAGGGAAAATAAACATCCCTCAATATATTTAACCCTGGTCAGGGTTTACCACTGGTGGACTAGGGTCATCATCAACAGGAGGATCTGCAAAGGTTGTTGAGCTAAGTGAAAGCAGAAATAGAGCTGAGAAAACTATTAATAAAAATTTTTTTAAACGACGCATTTTATCACCTCCTTTCATTAGATGTTAATATACAATTATTTTATATGCAATTTTTATACCAATCTTTTTCTCAAAAGATAAGTCTCCATATTATTAAACTTACAATTATACCAAAATGAATTAAATTTACAGTGAAGATATTTCCTATAAATGTGTGGCATTTTTGCCCCACTTTTTTTCAAGATTCTATAAAGCACGATATATAAGAAGTTATGAGTGGCAAAAATGCCACACATCAAAATTCCCCATTATCTTTTCAGAGTTCTATATATAGTCTTTTTATCGGTATTTAATATTCTCGCTGCTTTTGAAACATTGCCATTCGTATAACTGAGCACTTTCATAATGTATTCCCTCATTAACTTAGTTTTTGTCTCTTGAAGGGGTAAGAATAATTGTTCTGACTTTGATACCTCTTCAGATATATAATCCTTTGAAATAAACTTCTTATTACAAAAAAATACACACCTTTCTATTTCATTCCTTAAATCCCTCACATTCCCTGGCCATTCATAATTAATTAATATATCAAAAGCCTCTTTTGTTACACCTCTTATGCTCTTCTTATATTTTTTATTATAGAAATCTATATAGTAATCGATAAGAAGTTTTACATCCTCTTTCCTTTCCCTTAAAGGA